>NZ_JBEZKW010000032.1:0-86024 GCF_040651795.1 Streptomyces sp. NPDC048361 | reverse complement strand
AGGGGGAAGACGTCCTCCACCGACTCCTCGGCGAGGATTGGGCCACCGGCGGCGATCCGGCCGACCAGCGCCTGAGTATGCACACCCGCGATCTGAGTAGCCGGTCGGATACGTGACGCCGGCCGCCCGCGTTGGATGAGGGCATGAACTCATCGGCGTCCGTCTCATCCGCCTCCGCCCCCGCACCCGCTCGTCCTGCGCAGCCCTTGCCGGCAGAGGACCGCACGCGTCTGTTGGCCACCGCGGCGGCACTGCTCTTCGTGCCGACGGCCATGGCGCTCGGCATTCTGCTGCTGATGTCGGAGCGGGTCTCCCGGTGCGTGACCCAGGGCGAATGCCAACCCGGGCTGCCTGGCTGGATGTTCGAATGGAGCGCGGGCGTCGGCGCCGCAGCGCTGCTCGTCGCACTGGTCGCGCCGGCGTCGCGAGTGCGGCGCGCGGCCCTCGTCACCCAGGTACTCGCGGAGGCCGGCGCGCTGCTGGTCATCCTCAGCTACGCCTGACGCCCCGCGGACCACGGAACGGGTCGGAGTCCGTGGTCGCCGCTCAGTGAACAACGCTGTCCGCGGCTCGTCCCGCCGCTCCTCGCGGGTGTCCTGTCGAGCGGCCTCCTGGTGTCCTGTCGAGGGACCTCCGGCCGTGATTGGCCCGCGGAACCCGACGGAAGGCTGGGGGCTTTGTGTCCGTAAGGTGGGCGCATGTCTGAGGTCTCTCCCCTGATACAGAGCCTGCGCACCGCTCTTGAGGCGGCGCCCGGTGACGTGCCGCTGCGGCTGCACCTGGCCGGCTTGTTGCTGGACGCCGGGCATCAGGACGCCGCGGTCACCGAGGTGGCCGTCGCGCTGCAGCACGCACCGGGCGACGGTCAGGCGAAGGCGTTGATGACCCGCGCCCTGGGTGTGCCCTCCCCCGCCGAAGCGCCCCCGCAGAGCCAAGCAAGTATGCCTGCGGAGAACGGAGTTGGCAGCGACTTCAACTGGGGAGCCGCCGCCGACCAGGTCAAGGATGTGATCCCGCCCCGCTTCGTCGAAGCGCCCCTCACCACCGACGGCAGCGGCGACCCCGACGACTCCCCCGCCTGGGACGTCGATGCTCCGGGCACGGTGCGCCTCGCCGACGTCGGCGGCATGCAAGAGGTCAAGGACCGGCTGGAAGCCGCCTTCCTCGCGCCGCTGCGCAACCCCGAACTACGGAAGTTGTACGGCAAGAGCCTGCGCGGCGGTCTCCTCCTGTACGGGCCTCCCGGCTGCGGCAAGACCTTCGTGGCGCGCGCCGTCGCGGGCGAGCTCGGCGCGAGCTTCCTGTCGGTGTCCGTCAACGACGTACTCGACATGTGGGTCGGCAACTCCGAACGCAACATGCACGACGTCTTCGAGACCGCCCGACGCCAGGCTCCCTGCGTCGTGTTCCTCGACGAGCTGGACGCTCTGGGCGGTAAGCGCAGCCGTACGCAGAGCTCGGGCATGCGCAACACCGTCAACCAGCTCCTGACCGAGCTCGACGGCATCAACGCCAGCGCCAACGAAGGCGTCTTCGTGCTGGCCGCGACGAATGTTCCCTGGGACGTGGACATCGCGCTGCGCCGTCCCGGCCGCTTCGACCGCACGCTCCTCGTACTGCCGCCCGACGCCCCGGCACGCGAGACGATTCTCCGCTATCACCTGCGTGAACGCCCCATCGAGAAGGTCGACTTGGGCAAGCTCGTCAAGCTGACCGACGGCCTGTCCGGTGCCGACCTCGCCCACCTCTGCGAGTCCGCGGCCGAAACGGCGCTCCTCGACTCGGTGCGCACCGGTGACGTCCGCATGATCGGCATGAAGGACCTTCTCGGTGCCGCGAAGCAGACGGTGCCCTCGACGGAGCCGTGGTTCGCCGCGGCGCGCAACGTAGCGATGTACGCCAACGACGGCGGCATGTACGACGACCTGGTCGGCTATCTCAAGAAGAGGCGAAAGCTGTGACCGCACCGGACCAAGCCGTCGAACAGGCCCAGGCCCTGATCGAGTTCGAGCGCTATGACCAGGCCCTGGAGCTGCTGGGCCGCCGCGTCGCCGAGGATCCCGATGACCTGGACGCCTGGATCAACATGGCCTTCTGCCACACCTGCAAGGGCGAGCCCGAGCAGGCGTTGCAAGCAGCCGACCAGGCTCTCCGACTGGCCCCCGAGAACTACAGCGCGCTGATGCAGCGCGCTCAGGCGATGGTGCAGCACGGGGGCTGGCTCACTGTCGAACCCGTTCTGCGTGAGGCCGTCCGGGTAGCTCCCGAGAAGTCCTACCCCCGTGCCATGCTCGCCGACACGGTGTGGCGAGTCGCCCTGGTCCGATACGCCCGGACATCCGGCGGGGGGAAGATCAGTGCCGACGCGACCGATCGCATCTCCCGCGAGGCAGCCGACCTGGCCATGGAGGCGCTGCGCCTGGGCCCCGAGGACATCTACGCCCACGAAGTCGCGCAACGCATCGCCAGCGCCTGCGGCAATCGCACCGTCTCCGACCAACTCGACGAGGCCATCCTCCGCATCGACCCCACTCACCCCGGGGCCGTCGGCCGGCAGACGCAGAGGGCCGCCACGTCGCCGGGCGTGGGCGCCACCCGGGCCGCCGAGCTGTACGCGGACGCACTCTCCGGTCAGCCGGACCACCTCTACATGCAGCAGCAACTCGACCGTGCCACCTACCGCCTGCTGCGCGGGACCCGATGGCTCGCCCTGGTCTGTCTGCTGACGGCGGGCGCCATGATCAACCTGTTCCCCTCGGCCGACCGACCGGCCCCCGCACTGCCCGTGCCCATCGGCCAGCGCCTGTGGGTCGTTGTGATCATGGCAGCGGTCTGGGGTTTCGGTGCCTGGCGCCGTTACCGCAAGCTCCGCGTCGGTGTGCGGCTCAACGTCCGCTCGCTGCTTCGCCGCGGCCGCTGGGCCCGCATCGTCGCCGCCCAGTCGGGCTGGGCCCTGCTGTGCGCTCTGCTGGTGGCCGGACCTCCGTGGTCAGCCCTGTCCGGTCCCCGCCTCCTGTTCTGGACCGGGCTCGTGCCCATCGCGGCCACGATCCTGTTCGACAAGAAGAAGACCCGCTGACGCCACAGCGGGGAGGGTGGGCACGCCACGTGTCCCGGCCGGCCCCGCAACTCCTCCGCAGGACCGCGTACCGCGTCATGAACCTCCCTTCGCCCCTGGGGACGAGGGCGGTTGTGCGGGCTCGGACGACGCGGGTGACTCCTCCGGCGCCGAGGCCGAGGAGGGGGGCTGTGTGGCGGGCGACGAGGCAGGTTGCGTGGCGGGCGAGGAGGACGGGGCGGAGGGCGGGGCCGACGTGGGCGGGCAGGGCTTCGCCCGGGACGTGCCGACGGGCAGCGAAACGCAGGGCGACGGACTGCCCGGCGAGGACGACTCCCCGGCGGACGGCGAGGTGGACGGGGGCGAGGAGGGATGGGTCACCGGCGGCTTCGTCTTCGTGTCGCCGGTACCCGAGTCGCCCTTGCGCCGTTCGAACCAGGCGTTGCTGTCCGGGTCGTACACGACGAATTTGTTCACGACGTGCGTGGCGGGCGCCACGACCACGACGTTCGACGGCCGGTACCCGGGCCATGCCTCTCCCGTCCGCTTCGGTGTGCCCTTCTGCGCGACGGGTGGCAGCAGCGGGTTGCCGCAGGCACAGCGCACCCGCGGCACGCCGCGGTCGTCGACGAGCACCGCCGTACCGGCCTGCAGTACGGCCTGGTAGCTGGTGGGAGCACCGTTGCGGTAGCCGTGGTTGGTCACGCGGGTGTCCAACCGCAGCCGTACGGGCGTGAGGGCGCGCAGATAGCCGGGAACACTGGACGGTTCGATGGCGAGGACGGAGGCGAACGCCTTGTTCTTGGCCGGGTCCTTCTGGAGCGCGCCGACCTGCTTCTCCACATCGCAGCTTCCGACGTTCCGCGTTCCGCCGTAGAGGCCGGGTGCGGAGCCGTCGACACCGCGCGTCACATTGGCCGAAGCCGACGAGCTCGGCAGCGGGATCGCAGAGGGCGACGTGGAGTCGGCGCGGGCTGTCGACCCGGTGAAGGGGTCGGGCCCCGACTTGCCCGCGGGCTGGAGGAGGACTTCGCCGCCGGCCTTCGACGAGCCGGACGGGCGAGTGAGGACGACGGCCAGCACCACCGCCGCCACCACGACGGCGGAGATCGCCGCGACGCGGGGCGCGGACTTCCACCACGGGCGGCCCGGCCCGGGGCTCGCACCAGGGCTCGCACCGGAGCCCGCGTTCGGTTCATCGGGCCCGCCGCCGTGGCCGCCGCCGCCGGCCGGACCGCTAGGGGGGCCGCTGCTCGGGGGGCCGCTGCTCGGGGGGCCGGACGGCCGCTGGGCGCCGGGCGGCGGCGTCGATCCGGCGCGGGTCGCGCCCGTCTGGGTGTCGCCAGGCCCGGAGTGGCCCGGCTGCGAAGGGCCCGAGAGCGGGCCCGAAGGCGGTCCTGTGGGGCGTCCTGACGACGGCGGCTCGACGCTCACGAACCCTTCTTCCCTGCGTAGGGGGTCCGGCCGGTCTGGCCGGTCTGGCCTGGGAGGATCTGCACGTCGGAAAATCTGGCGTAGGGGAGATGACCTGGGCGGGGCTACGGGTCAGGCGGGGTGCTGCTGGCGTAGGCGGGGATGTGGTGTGGACGGGGATCTGCGGCGCACGTTTCATCCAGATACATGCCTATTTATGCACCTACGCGCCTATTGTGTGCACCGGCTCCCGGGAGCTCGCAAGCTGACGGTGGGCACCTGATGCGGTCGGCAGCTGACGCGGTCGGCCCTTCCGACGGGCGGGCCGGTCCGGTGCTGCTTAGCGTGACAGCGTGAGCGAGCAGACACCGCCTCGGCGGACAGCGGCGCAACGCGCGGAGCAGGGCCGACGGGCACCCCACGGCTGGCCCCATGCCCTGGTGGCCGTGCTCGCCTCCTTGGTGGCCATGGCCGTCGTCGCCGGGCTGGGCCTATGGGCCGCGGGCGCCGCCGACCTACCCGGCGGGGCGTTCCCGAGTGTCGTGGCGGCCGTCGTCGTGATGGCGGTCGGCGGTTCCGTGGGGCTCTCCGGTGACGCCGGCGCAATCGCCGAGACGAACGCCGGGCTCTCCGTGCTCCCGCTCTCCGTCAGCCTCGCCGGGGCGCTGGCGATCGCCGCCGGATTCCTCCGGCCGCTGCGGCACCGTGCCGTGGCCGGCGCGAAGGAACTCGCCGGTTGGGCCGGCCGGATCGCGGTGCTCTGGCTCCTGTTCCTCATCGGCCTCGGCCTGCTGGCCCGGCACCGCTTCACGATCTCGCTCGGGGACGGCCCCGTCGGCGACATCGGCGGTGTCCTGGACTCGTCGCCCACGGTCGGGTTCGAGACCGACGTGCCGCTGGCCCTCGTCTTCGGACTGCTGTGGCTCGCGGGCGTCCTCACCGTGGTCCTGCTCGTCTCGCGCGGGGCGCCGCTCCCGGCCCGCCTGCTGCGGTTCCAGGAGTCCGTACGCCCCGCGGCCTTCGCCATGGTGGTCCTGCTGCTGTCGTACGTCGCCCTGGGGTTCGTCATCGGCATCGTCGTGGCCGTGGCGAAGGGGCATGCCGCCCAGACGCTCGCGGTCCTGCTGCTCGGGCTGCCCAACATCGTGTGGCTAGCCTTCACGCTCGGCCTCGGCGCGTCCTGGGAGGGCCGGGTGGACGGACCGTTCGGGCTGCCCATGCCGCAGGTCCTCGACGCCGTACTGCGCACACCGGACAACTCCACGCTCAGCCTCAACACGCTCGCCGACCACGATGGCCGAGTCTGGTGGCTGCTCGTCGTAGCGGCGGTCCTGGTGCTGGCCGCCGCGTTCCTGATGGCGGCCCGGTCCCCGGCGCGGATGCGGCTCTGGCAGCACGCCGTGCACATGGCGGTGGCGCTGACTCTCACGGTGCTCGCCGTCTGCCTCCTCGCCGGCGTGTCCGCCCACGCCGGCCTCTCGCTCCTCGGCATCGGGGATCTCGGCGGCGGCCTGTCCGGCCTGGTGGAGCTGCGGCCCCGGCTGTGGCGGGCCCTGGTCCTGGCCGTGGCCTGGGGGCTGGTCTCGGGGTTCCTCGGCGCCCTGTTCGCGCGCCGGGTCCACCGGCGGGGGAACGTGGAGTCGGGTCCCGCCTGAGCCGGGCGTCGCGGGTCAGCCGGCCAGTCCCCGGAAGACCGGCCGGGCCCAGCGGGGCGGCGCGGGAGGCGGGCCGGTGTCGGACGGCGCCCCCACCACCTGGCGGTCCACCCGTGTCGGAGGGTGGCCCGTCGTACTGCCTCCCGTGGCCGCGGCCCGCAGCGCTGCGGTGAATGCGAGGCAGGAGCCGTACCGGTCCTCGGGGTTCTTGGCCAGCGCCTGCGCGAAGACTCCGTCGAGGGCGGCGGCGACACCGGGCCTCTTCTCGGTAAGGCGGGGCGGCTCGTCGTACTGATGGGCCCAGAGGAGGGCGATGTCGTCGTCACGCTGGAACGGCGGGCCGCCCGCCATGGTCTCGTACACGACGCAGGCGAGGCTGTAGACATCGCACCGGCCGTCCACCGGGCGGCCCGAGATCTGCTCCGGGGCCACGTAGTCGAGGGTCCCGACGAACTGGCCCACGGTCGTGAACCCGGTCAGCGAGAGCGACTTCTTGGTGAGGCCGAAGTCCGTGAGGTAGGCGTGCTCCGGATGGTCGCTGTCTGTGCCCTTGGCCACGAGGATGTTGCCGGGCTTGACGTCGCGGTGGACCAGACCGTGGTCGTGTGCCGCGTCGAGGGCGGACGCGACCTGCGTGGCGATGCGGAGGGCGGCTTTGACGGAGAGCGGGCCCGCGTGGTCGAGCAGATGACGCAGATCGCGCCCGGGAACGTACCGCATGGCGATGTAGAGCACCCCGTCCGTCTCGCCCGCCTCGAAGACGGGCACGATGTGCGGGTGCTCGATCGCGGCGGCCACGCGTGACTCGTACGTGAAGCGCTGCCGGAAGGTGTCGTTGCGTGCGAGTTCGGGGGCGAGCAGCTTGAGGGCGACGGTACGGTCGAGGCGCAGGTCCTTGGCACGGTAGACGACGGCCATGCCGCCCCGGCCGATCTCGCCCTCGACCCGGTACCCCGCGATCTGCTGCCCGATCAGCTCGGACGGCCGCCCGGAGTGCGGGCTCGGGCCGGACTCCCCCGGTACGGGCCCCTCCGGTGCGTGTGCCATCAGCCTTCACCGGGCCGGCGCCACGGCGCAGGACTGGGGCGGGGGTCGGCGTCGGCGTCGGGGTCGGGGTCGGGATGGGGATCGGGGGCGGTCGCCTCGGGCGGGAGGTGCGGGGCCGGCCGCCCACCGTTCTGTACGGGCCGCCCGCCCTGCGAGGTATCCGGCACGGCCGGGACCAGAGCGGTGGGTTCCTCGTCGGGCGACGGGATCCCCCTCTCGACCACCTGCGTCAGTTCCGGCCCCACCGGCCCCACCTCGTCAGGAACGCCCCCGCCCCCGTCACCAACGCTCACGCTCACGCCCCCGTCCCAGGCGCCCGCACCCCCGTCAGCTCCACCGCGCCCCTCGACGCTCGGCTCGTCTCCCTCCCCCGCCGCGTACGTACTGAGCCGCATCCCGTCGCAGTACACCCACCGCTCGTGCTCGGCGTCGTACAGCCACACCGATTCGCCGTCCACGACCATCCCCACCCGCAGTCCGCGCGTCCGGCGTCGGAAGGACTCACCGTCGGCGCTGCCGCCCGCCAGGTCCTCGGCCGCGCGCCGGTAGACGGCGACGGCGTCCTCGGACCTGGCCAGGAGCGGGCGCGGGTCGGCCGTCCGGGTCAGCGGGCCGCCCGCGCCCGGCGGATCCCGGGGCACCGCGACCAGGAGCCGGCCGTCGACCCACGCCGACCAGCCGTTGGCGCAGACGATCCGGCCCCAGTCGCCGAGCCGGTCGACCAGGTGCACGGGCAGCAGCGCGTCCAGTGGCGTCGTCGGACGGTTGACGTCGGGTGCCTCCCAGGCGGGCAGCCCGTCCTGGGGGACGACATGTGTGGGGCGGAAGTCCGCAGTGGTCATCGCCGGAGCTCCTACTTCCGCATGACGGCGGGTTCGTGGCGGCGCAGCAGCCGCGCGACCGCGTATCCGAAGACGGCCGAGAGGACGACCAGCATGCCCATGTTGAGCAGCCAGACACCCGCGGAGTGCTGGAACAGGGGGTCGGTGGTCAGGTCCCCCGGGACGATCCTGCCGAGCCCGATGGTCCCCGCCATGGCACCCAGCGCCCAGCGCGACGGCACGAGCCACGCGAGCTGCTCGACGCCGGGCACCCCGTTCAGTTTGAGGAGTGCGCCGCAGAACACCACTTGGACGATGGCGAGGAGCACGAGCAGCGGCATCGTCACCTCTTCCTTGCGTACAAGGGCCGACACGAGGAGCCCCAGCATCATGGCGGTGAACGCCAGCAGGGCCACCGCCAAGGTGACCTCCACCAGTGGCGGCAGGAGCACCCCTGCGCCGCCGGGTGCGTTGAGGTCGACGCCGAGCAGGGCGACCAGGGTCAGGACGACGGCCTGCAGCACAGTGATCGTGCCCAGTACGACGACCTTGGACATCAGGTACGCCGATCTGGAGAGCCCCACCGCCCGTTCTCGCCGGTAGATGACGCGCTCCTTGACCAGCTCGCGGACGGCGTTGGCGGCGCCGGTCAGAACTCCGCCCACGCAGAGGATGAGCAGCGCGTTCATCGCGGTCTCCTGCGTCAGCCTGCTCCCCGCGAGGGCGCGCGCCATGGCGCCCATCACGAACGGCAGCGCGATCATGATCGCGAGGAATGTCCGGTCCGCGCCGAGCGCGGCCGCGTACCGCCGTACCAGCGTGCGGAGTTGGGACCCCCAGCTCTGCGGCTTCGGCGGCGGCGCGAAGGGTGTGGCCGTGGCCTGGCCGGTCGGCGCGAGGGGGCCGGGGAAAGGCTGCGCCGAGGAGTTGGCGATGTACTGCTGATGGAACGGCGATTCCCGGTAGTCCCGGGCCCAGTCGCGGTCATGGTCGCCTTCGAAGGCTTCGAACGCCTCCGGCCACTCGGCGAAGCCGAAGAACGCGAGCGCGTCCCGCGGCGGCCCGTAGTAGGCGATCCGGCCGCCCGGGGCGAGGACAAGGAGCCGGTCGCACACGTCGAGGCTGAGCACGCTGTGCGTGACGACGATGACCGTGCGGCCGTCGTCGGCGAGGCCGCGCAGCATGTGCATCACCGAACGGTCCATGCCCGGGTCGAGCCCGGACGTCGGCTCGTCGAGGAAGAGCAGCGACGGTTTGGTCAGCAGTTCGAGTGCGACGCTCACGCGTTTGCGCTGGCCGCCGGAGAGGCTGTGGATGGGCTGGTCGACGCGTTGTTCCAGGCCGAGTTCGCGGATGACCTCGTCGACTCTGGCCCGGCGTTCCGCTTTCTCGGTGTCCTGGGGGAAGCGGAGCTCGGCGGCGTATCCGAGGGCGCGGCGCACGGTCAGCTGGGCGTGAAGTATGTCGTCCTGCGGTACGAGACCGATGCGCTGGCGCAGCTCCGCGTAGTCGCGGTAGAGGTCGCGGCCGTCGTAGAGGACGGTGCCGCCGTCCGCGGGGCGCAGCCCGGTGAGGGCATTGAGCAGGGTGGACTTCCCCGCGCCGCTGGGCCCGACGACGGCAAGCAGGCATTTTTCGCCCACGGGGAAGGAGACCTGGTCGAGAAGGGTCTTGCGGCCCCGGTCGACGGCGACCGTCAGGCCCTGGACGTCGAGCGACACCTCGCCCGTGTCGACGTACTCCTGCAGCTCGTCACCCACGAGGCAGTACGCGTGGTGGCCGACACCCACGATGTCCCCCGGCGCGACCGGGGCACGGGCCACCGGCTGGCCGTTGAGGTAGGTGCCGTTGTGGCTGCCGACGTCGACGATCTCGTACGTACCGTCAGCGAGGAGTCGCAGTTCGGCGTGCCGACGGGAGACGACCAGGTCGTCGATGACCACGTCATTGTCCTCGGCGCGGCCGATACGGACCGTGCGGGCGGGCAACGGGCGTACGCTCGTCGGCTGCCGGAAGGTGCCCGTGGCCGAGGGCACGCTGACGGAGGACGGGCGCTCGGCGGCGACGGGCTCGGGAGGAGCACGGCCGACGAGCACCGCACGGGGGCCGTCCGTGAGGCTGCCGAAGCGGATGACGCTGCCCGGCCCGATGTCCCACTCCTGGATGCGCCGTCCGTCGGTGTACGTGCCGTTGGTGCTGTGCTCGTCCTCGATCGTCCAGTGGTCGAGCTCGGCATGGAGGACGGCGTGGTGCCAGGAGACGCGGGCGTCGTCGAAGACGATGTCGCTCAAGGGGTCGCGCCCCACGTGATAGTCCCGGCTCGGGCTCATCACCGTGGAGCCGATGTCCGTCTCCAGGACGAGCTCGGGCGCAGTCGCCGCACGGGACCGCCACTCTCCCATGACCCGAATTCTACCCATTCCGCCACTTTCCCGCCTGGGCCGGAGGTGGGCGTACGCACTCGGCGGGGACGAGCATCTGGGCGAGCCCCTCCCCGGGGCCGGTCCACCCCAGTTGTTCCGACGGGCGGAGCCCGGCCCCCAGCAAGCCGTCACGGACGAGCCAAGCAACCCATGCGCAGCGCCCACAGGCGACGGCGGTCGTAGTCCGGGACGCGAATGTCGTGGCGCTGGCACCGCACCAGTCGTCGCCGCACCAGTCGTCGCCGAAGACGGATCGCGGTCCTGGACCTTCTCTCCGGACGGTGAAGGGGTGCGGGCGGGTGCGGGCCGTCCCCGGGGGGAACAGGTACAGGACGCGCGGACACCGAACGGAGACACCCCGTGGCATACGACGAAAGTGGGGCGCCCACCGCCCTGTTGCCCCTGCTGCGCACGTCCGTGGACCGGTTGCACGCCTCCGCGGCGACCTTGACGGACGACGACGTACGGGCTCCCTCGCTGCTGCCCGGCTGGACCCGCGCGCACGTACTCACACACATCGCCCGCAGCGCCGACTCGCGCACCCGGCTGCTGACCGCAGCCCGCACGGGCGCGGACCTTGCGCAGTACGCGGACGAGGCGCAGCGGGAGCGGGAGATCGAGGAGGGCGCCGGGCGGGCGGCCGCCGAGCTGGCCGCGGACCTGCGCGGTGCGCTGGGCGGATTCCTGACGGCCGCCGCCGGACATCCGGACACGGCCTGGGAGGTGCCGGTGCGCTGGCTGGGCGGAGGGATGCGCCCCGTGCGGGGCGCCGTCGGCAGCCTGTTGCGTGAGGTCGAGGTCCACCACACCGACCTGAGGTGTGGTCACCGGCCCGCGGACTGGCCCCCGTTCTTCGTCGCCCGCGAACTCGCCGCCACGGCGGCCAGACTGCGGGAGAGCGACGACGTACCCGGCATGGTGCTGATCGCCGACGAGGACCGGGTGCTGTGGCCGGTCGGCGACGGGCGCGGGCCACGCGTGTCGGGTCCGGCGGCGGCTCTCCTGGGCTGGCTGACCGGCCGCGCGGACGGGCACGGCCTCACCGTCGCCCCGCCCGGCCCACTGCCGGACGTGCCCGCCTGGCGGCGCTGACCGGACGACCCCGCCGGGCCAGTGCCGGCCAATGAGCGGGCCTGTTGCCGAGAGGGGATTTGCCGCTGGGGTGGTGCGAGGTGTCGCGTTCCCGGTCGCGGACGTGATGCAGCTCACTTCGGCCAGGGCTCTCGTGATCGGGTTGCCGGTGGTGCGGCAGAGTGGCCGCATGGGAACGAGTCTTGGAACCGTGGTGGTCACCGGTGCGGCGGGGCGAGTTGGGTCGGCGGTGCGGGTCGGCTTGCGTGGCGAAGTCGAGCGCTTGGTACTTGTTGATCGTGTTGAGCTGGCTGCGCAGGACGCGGTCGAGGACGTGCGGCAGTTCGACCTGCGTGACGCCGAGGCCGTGACGGCGGCCTTGGCGGGTGCCGATGCAGTGGTGCATCTGGGCGGGGTCCCGGATGAGGCGCCCTTGCCGGACCTGCTGGACGGCAATGTTCTGGGGACGCATAACGTGCTGGAAGGCGCGCGGCGGCAGGGGGTCGGGCGGGTGCTGCTCGCCAGCAGCAACCGTCCCTTGTAGGCCTTCACGCGGTCAGGACGGATCGTGGCCGGCCCGGTCGCGTGCGAGCCTCGCGGACTTTGGCCAGCACGGTTTCGAACTGCGGTGAGCCCCGGCGTCGTTCTGCCATGAAAACAAACGCCATGGGTCCTCATCCTGCTCGACAGCCAAGCAGCTTGACGGTGGTGAACTCACCTCGTGAGGGAGCCGGCCCATGACCCTCGGTGCAGGCCGCCCGGCGTTTCCTTGCGTGTCCGGGCGACGCCACGCGAGACGGGCGAGTGCGCGGAGAGGACTCGCGCGGCTCCACGCGGCCTTCGGCAGGCGCATGCCCTCACATCAGTCGTAGACGCAACTGCTGATACCGGCCGGCAGCTGGCGGTACGAGCTCACCCGGTTGCGCCACGAGACGGGGAGGTTCACTTTGGCCCCGGCTGCGATGCGCACGTAGTTTCCACCGTAGTCCTTGTCCCAGTAGACACAGATGTTCCGAGTGGAGTTGTTCACCACGGAGTTGGCCCGGTCATTCCATCCATAGTCCGTCAGGTTCTCGTTGTACTTGGGCTCGTTGGAGTCAGTGTAGATGTCGCCGACGGCGTTGTTCCCATCCCACATGCACCAGGTGGCACGCGGACAGTCCGACCACGCGTCCGGTCCGGTGAGTGACTGCTGAACGGCCGCGGCAGTACCGCATGACAAGAGAACAGCGGTCAGCGTGACGGTGCCAAGTGCTCCGGAAACCCTGTTCATCCAACTGCCGCCCTTCCGTGTGGCCCTATGTGCCGGGAAGCTGTGTGCACGCCCCTTGAGCAAGATGCATTCCCCTTGTCGGGGTCGACCGAGACTTCACCGAACGTCCCTGCCACCGACACACGGCAAGCAAGCCGCGAGATCTGCCTCGCCGATTCCCACGGCTGACACGCCGGGCCGCCTGACTCGGGCCACGACGGACCACTGCCCCTCATCGAGGGCACCGTAATCCGCCTGACTGTCGAGAAACTTCCCTCCGGCGGGCTGAACAAGCCGGTCTGGCTGTGGTGGTCCAAGGACGATGGCACCGAAGCCGACGTCGACCATGGCTGATCATCACCGCCCATACACAACTTCGCCTCCCCCGCCCCCTTGCGGCAGACCTCCGTCGTCCCTGGGAAAGACCCGCTCTGCCGAACAAACTCACCCTCGCCCGGGTGTGACGCGGGTTCAGGAACCTCCACACGAAATACCCACCGCTGGCCCGTGCGCCAACACCCACCAGACCCGGCCCCGGGCGGCCACGCGGCTCCGCCAACCATCACCGAGCTGATCGCTACGGGGCAGGCCAACTCCTCGTCACCGGCGAGCTCTGCCAGCGACCCACACACCACAAGAAAGGCACCAAACCCAGACGCGCCACGGGACAATCGACCGGCCCAGCGCGTTAGGGGTGGGGGAAACCGAACCACCGATGTCCGTACAGGCACGATCGACCCCGGGCCCCGCGGGCGCGAGCCTGAGGGCATGGACATCACACAGCCCCCCCTCGGCCGCAGCGGCCGCCCCACTGGCCGGATCGCCGTGATCCTTCGTGAGCCCTTCCGTGCCCTGACCTGGCGTCGCTTCGCTTACATCGTGCTCGCGCTCCCCGTCGGCGTCCTCTGCATCCCGCTTGCCCTGGTCGGCGGACCAGCAGGCCGCATCCAGCGTGCTCTGGCCCAACGCCTGCTCGGCGTACAAGTCGAAGCGCCGGAACACAGCGGCCCGTTGACGCTCGTGCACGCAGTGATCAGCACGCCACTGAACCTCGTCGCGGCCTTGTTCTCCGGCCTCTTCTGGTTCGTCGTGGCAATCAACCTCGGCTATCCGTTGCGGCCCGACAACGACACCTCCGGCTCCTGGGGCGGCCCGACGATGGCCGGGGCCTGGGCGGTGCACGCCGTGGGCGGGCTGGGCTTTCTCCTCGTCGCTCCCTGGGTCATCAAGGGGTTCACCTCGCTGCAGGCCCGCCTCGTCAGGGACTTCCTCGGCGCGGACCCCAGCGGCCTCCTGAAGACCACAAGCCTGGGGCTGACGATCGCAGCGCTGTGCTGGCTGCTGTCGATCCCGCTGATCCACCAGGCCCAGGGTTGAACCCCATGCGAACCCTGCGGGCCCTCCCTCACGTTCCCGTGCGCTCCTTGGTGGGAGCACGGAATGAGGCACAGGCCACCCGCGTCTCCCCTGAACTGCGAAAACACGAATCAAGTTCGAGGAATATTCGACGCCGGAGGATAAACGACAAGCTTAGGGGGAGCGCGAGGAAAGTCAGCTCGGGCGAAGCGGCCGTGCTGAGTAGTGACTCATGGGCCCTTACCTCCCCCTCCAGGGGATGCTGCGACAGCGCCGCTCCGACCCTACCGAGCACTCGCCTGGTGGTTGTTCGATCCCCACACATGCTCTGCGCAGGCGTGACGGCATCCGCTCGTGCAGCGCGCGGGGGCCCTCGGCCCGGAGTCGGTAGGCGCCCGAAGTCAGCAATGCCGTTTTCGCGCTGTCACCGGCGGCACCAACCACGCGCTACCTCAATCACCCCGGCATCTGTTCCAAGATTCCCGCAGTTCAGCGCACCCGTCCCCGCGGTTTCAGGGGCACTGGCGGGAGTTCGGGGGCCGGGATGGGCGGGCCGTCATAGCCCTTCACCTCGCCGAAGCGCGAGCCCGTCATCCACTCCGAACGGGCCTGCTGGATCTCGTCGTTGGTACGGCCGACGAAGTTCCACCACATCAGGATCTCCTCCTCGAACGGCTCGCCTCCCAGCAGCATCACGGCCGCGTCCGAGTCGGCGCGTACGGGGAGTTCGGTGCGGCCGCAGCCGAGGTAGAGCATCGAGCCGGGGAGTACGGGCACGCCGTCCACGTGGGCCTCGCCCGACATCGCGAGGACGGCGTACTCGAAGTCCGGGTTCAGGGGGAGCCTCGCGTCGGCGCCTGCCGTGAGGGACAGGTCGGCGCCGACGATCGGGGTGTAGGTGGAGCCGGGCGAGAGCGCGCCGTCGAGTTCGCCCAGGATGATGGTGGCGTCGATGCCCGGCGCCGAGACGTGGGGCAGTTCCGCGTGGTGCTGGAAGTGCGGCTCGACGTTGCGGTGGGCATCGGGCAGGGCCACCCATAGCTGGGCCCCGTGCAGGGAGCGGCTGTGCGACCTGGGGGTTTCCTCGGAGTGGCTGATGGCGCGGCCCGAGGTCATCAGGCCGAGCTCCCGGGGGCGTACGGTCTGGAGGCTGCCCAGACTGTCCCGGTGCAGCACCTCCCCCTGGTGCAGCCAGCTCACGGTCTGCAGGCCCATGTGGGGGTGCGGTGCCACCTGCATGCCGGCTTCGTCGGCGATGTCGTCCGGGCCGTAGTGGTCGACGAAGGCCCAGGCGCCGACCATCCGGCGGCCGAGGTTCGGCAGCAGCCGGCGCACTTCGGTGGACTCGCCGAGCCGCACGGTGCGCGGCGAGAGGAGCTCACGCACCGGCTCTCCCACGACGAAGCCGCGCCCGCCGCAGACGGACAGCGTGGGCCGGCGATCGAGATTGCTCATGCGGTCAACCTACTCTCCCGCCGCAGCCCCACCACAGTGATGGAATGTTCAACCACATGTCGGCGTTCAGCACACCATACGGTCCCGGAGCGGGCCCCTCGGACGGGAAGTGTCATGAGCGCGGTACGCGGTGAACAGAGCGACGGCTACTACGAGTTCGGCACCCCGGCCGAGCGCTGGGAGCGGGCCTCGCTGTTTTTCGAGGCCAAGGAGTACGTGACGGCCGCGGCCATCCTGACCGGACTGGTCGCCGAGGTGCCCGAGCAGGTGGCCCCCCGCCTACTGCTCGCCCGCGCCTACTACCACTCCGCCCGGCTGGCCAAGGCCGAGGCGGAACTGCGCGCCGTGCTCGAACGCGACCCGGTGGAGAGTTACGCCACGCTCATGCTGGGCCGCACCCTGGAGCGCCAGGGCCGAGGGGAAGACGCGGCGTCCTATCTGCGCGTGGCCGCCGCACTGGAGGGTCAATTCCCGCAGCGCGGAGGGCCGTTCACGGACGCGTCGACCGCCGGCCGCCGAGTGCGCCCGGCCGCCACCCCAGACCCGCTCGACCCGGAGAACCCCACCCACATCGCCTAGCACGGATGCCCCTCCCTGGCGAGGGGCACCCTTCGGGCAGCACATTTCAGCCAACTCGACTGCGCGCGGTGACAGTTCAATCACTCTGTGCCACATTGCTGCTCATGAGCAATCCCGCCGTTTTCTGCACCGTCGTACCTCCCCACGTCCTCGACCGGCTCGCCCAGCACGAGGACCCCACGGTGTCCGGGCCCGCCCGCCGCACCCTGGAGCACGACGCCCAGCTGCGCACCCAGCGCCGGATCACCACGGTCCGCGCCACCGCCGCCCCCACCGGCACCCCGTCCGACAAGCCCCTGCGCACGATCTACGACGCAGGGCACCAGGAGACACTCCCCGGCACGGAGGTGCACACCGAGAGCGATCAGCCCTCGTCCGACGCCACCGTCAACCGCGCGCACGCCGGGCTCGGTGCCACGTTCGAGTTGTATCTGAAGGCGTACGGACGCCGCTCCATCGACGACTCCGGGCTGCCGCTGCTCGCGTCCGTGCACTACGGCGAGGCGTACGACAACGCGTTCTGGAACGGCGAGCAGATGGTGTTCGGCGACGGCGACGGGGAGCTCTTCCTCGACTTCACGCTGCCGGTCGACGTCATCGGCCACGAGCTGACGCACGGAGTCACGCAGTACACCGCCAACCTCGACTACTTCGGCCAGTCGGGCGCGCTCAACGAGTCCGTCTCCGATGTGTTCGGCTCGCTCATCAAGCAGTACGCGCTCGGCCAGAGCACCGATCAGGCGGACTGGCTCATCGGCGCCGGGCTGCTCGGGCCCCGCATCCACGGCGAGGCGCTCCGCTCGATGAAGGCGCCCGGCACCGCGTACGACGATCCCCAGCTCGGCCAGGACCCCCAGCCGGCCGTCATGGACGACTACGTACGCACGAGCCGCGACAACGGCGGGGTGCACATCAACTCGGGCATCGCCAACCACGCCTTCTACCTGGCGGCCACCGCGCTCGGCGGCAACGCCTGGGAGCGGGCCGGGCGGATCTGGTACGCCACGCTCACCGGCGGCCAGCTCGGCACGGACGCCCAGTTCGCCGACTTCGCCCGGCTGACCGCGCAGACCGCGCGCGGTCTCTACGGTGACGGGGACGAGATCCAGGCGGTGCTCAAGGCCTGGTCCCAGGTCGGCGTGCCGGCGACCTAGCGCCCACGGTGCGCGTGGCGGCCCGGCCGCACGGGACCGTCACGCGCACCCGGCCGCGACCCCAAGCCTTATTTGCGCATCCACGCAAGTAGGTGCCGGAACGCCCCCTGCTCGCTCACTTCGCGTAGACGGCGACGAAGTCCCTGGTGGCCTGGTTGTAGTAGCGCTCTGGCGGGTTCTCGAAGTCGAGGATGTTGATGGGCTCGGGATGGGCCGGGCTCTTCGCGCCGTCGTAACTCATGAAGGAGGGCCAGGCGCGGTTCATGTCGAGCGGCATCGCGCGCACGGCGCCCGCCTGCCGCATGAGCTCGGCCAGGGTGCGGGCAGTGAGGGCCTGGCCGACGACCATGATGACGTCGCCCTGCGCGGTCACCCCGACACCCGAGCGTTCCACGAACATGCGGCTCTGATCGGTGGCGCCCCACTTGGCGTCGACGTCGATATCCGGGACGACCTGGCCGTTGTCGACCATCAGCTCAAGACACTGGCGTACGCCGACGACGTCGGGCGCCATCCGCACGTCGCGCCCCCACTGGCCGATCTTGATCGAGCCGTCCTTGTAGAACACCTCCGACGCCGCACCGTCGCGCAGTTCTCCGGCCGTCTCGCCGTGAAGGTAGAAGCCGCCGCGCGAGCCGCCGTCGGTGACCTTGAAGCCGCCGTTCCATGTGGCAAGCAGACCGGTGCGGCTGCCCTCCGGGATGGTGGGCGGCACATCGAAGGAGCCGCCCGGCTCCCGCACCCCGGGGTGCAGTTCGAAGCGCGCCTTCTTGCCGCTGATCCAGGCGACGGCCGCCTGGTAGGAGGTGTGGTCGCCGTCAGGACGTACGTAGGTGCCCTGCACCACGGGTTCGCCGTGCGCGGCGCTCAGGACGCGCCACACTCCCTCGCCGGGCAGGCCCGGGGTGACCAGTGGCCGCATCGGGGTGCGCAGGGGTACGCCCCGGTGGCTGATCGGCACGGCCGGGGCCGTCGCCTTCATGCGGGCCAGCGCCGCACTGGGCAGCGCCCCGCCGACCTGGGGCGGGTCGAGTTCGTACTGGAGGTTCTCCAGCTTGTCGACGACCGGGCCCAGCTCGTGTTCGCGGGCCCAGCCGGCGAGCCGGGCCGCGGTGCTGTCGTCGCCGGGGTAGGTGAGGGCCTCCCCCACCGAGTAGCCGAGCGTGCCCACGCAGAGCAGGCCCACCGCGAGCGCTCCGCGGGTGGCCAGCCTGCGCCGCTTGAGCTGATGCGGTGTCAACTGGCTCCGGGATCTCCACGGCACCAGGCGCCGCCGGCCGGCCGCTCCCCCCGCGGCGGTGGCCCCCGCGTCCGGACCGCTTCCGCCCTGACCGCTTCCGCCCTCCGGACCGCTCCCGCCCTGTCGAGCGCCGCCGTCCACCGACCGTCCCGCCCTGTCCGCCATGTCCGCCCTCTTTCGGCCTTGCGAAGACCTCGCGGCCTCCTCGCGCGAAGGCTTTCCCCTCCGCGGGCGGCGGCCAGGGACGGCCCGCCATGCCGCTTGACAACATAAGCGCGCTTATCCGACATATCGACCGGTGTGGCGCGACCGGATGACCCGTCCCGTACGTCGCCGACTCATCGCGCTTCCGGCCAAGTGACGGGGGCTCACCTCCCCGGCCACACCGGCCGGAGCACGCCGGCGCCCGCTTCGGACCACGGCACCGAAGGGGCCTCGCATCCCGCGAGGGCCCGCGAAACACCCGCCACTCGCCGCGCGAGCAGCCCCAACTAGCCTTCCCCTGTGGAGAGTTCGAGTTCGGGCCGGTCCCACATCACCGCGGGCGGACGCGCCTGCACGGTGCCGGTCCGCCGCGCGCCCACCCCGAGGTAGAAGCCCTCGGCCGGCGGGTGCGAGACGATCCGCACGCTGTCGATGCCCGCGGCGCGCGCCTCACGCTTCAGGTGGGCGATCAGGAGGCGGCCGACGCCGAGGCCCTGGGCGGCGTCCGCGACGAACATCAGGTCCAGCTCCGGCGGGCTCAGGATCAGGGCGTAGAAGCCGAGCACCCGGTCGTCCGGGCCGAGCGCCACGAAGACCTGATGGGCTTCGATGTAGTCCGGGCCGACCCGGTACCCGGCGATCATCGGCGCGTACGGACCCTCATAGGCACGCGAGGTGCGGACGAGGCGGGTCAGCCGCTTGGCGTCGCGCGCCACCGCCCGGCGGACCCGCACCCCGCCCTGCGCCCCGCCATCCGAATCCGTAACGCGTGAAGTCATGAAGAGAGTATTACCCAGGTGGGGAATGGGGGAGCGATGCCCCTCGGCCCCGCTCGGGCTCGGCCCCGCTCGGCTGCCGCCGCTCGGCGGCCGCCGCGACGGGCACGTCCCCGGGTGAGCCCCGCTCGGCAGCCTGCGCGACGGGCACGACTCCGGCCAGGCCCCGCTCGGCGGCCGCCGCGACGAGCACGTCCCCGGCCGGGCTCCGGTAGTAGAGGACCGAGCGTCCCGAGCGCCGCCGGCCCACCAGCCCGGCGTCGAGCAGGACCTTCAGGTGGCGGCCCACCGAGCCGAGACCCTGGCCGGTCAGGGCGACCAGATGGGTGGTGCTCTTCGGGGCGCCCAGCAGGACGAGCACGCCCGCGCGAGCCGGCCCGAGCAGGGCGCGCAGGGCCTCGGGGGCCGGCGGCCGGTCCGCGTCGGCCAGCGCGCCGGTGCACGTGTACACGACGGCGTAGTGGTCGCGGTCGTCCCAGGTGAGCCAGCGGTGCCGCGGCGTGACCGGCAGGAACAGCAGCTGGGCCGCCGAGATGTCCTGCGGCGCATGGTCGTCGGCGTTGATCTGGAGCCGGCTCTCGCCGAGCCAGCGCATCCCGGGCCGCATGCCGTCGAGCACCGCGGCCCAGCCGCCCCGGCTCAACTGGCCGGTGCGCGCGACGATGTCGGCCTCCATGACGCGCCGCCGGCGCGGCCAGTCCGGCCGGACCGCGCGCTCCCACACCCAGTCGAGCAGGTCGGCCGTGCGCTCGGGCAGATCGGAGCGGAGCAGCATGGCGGGCAGCGGGCCGCCGATCGTCTCGGCCAGGTCGGCTTGAACGGTCGCTGTCGGGGTGGCGCGGATCTCCGTCAGCTCCTCGTGGAAGGAGCGCTCGCCGTCACCGGTGGGCGTGGGAACGAGGTAGTCCGCGGCCAGCGCGCGGTGCGCACGGCCGTCATCAGCCGCGCCGTGACCGGGTCGTTCGCCAACCGGGCCCGGAACGCGGGCAGATGGGCATCGAGCCAGGCGCCTTCGCCGGGGTGGGCGGCCGCCGGTGCGAGCAGCGCGAACAGGCTCGCGGTGGCCTCGGCCAGGGGCGATACGAGGAAGCGGCTGCCCGCCAGGGTGTCCGCGCCGACCTGCCACCACCCCAATGTTTCGCCTCCCCGCGCAACAGTAACGTCCGCGTGGCGCGCCCATCGAGACTCCACGCCATGCCGACCTATCAAGTGCTCGTCCGCACGCCGGAGTTCACACCGCTCCTCGCCGTCTCCGCCCTCCAGGTGGCCGCTTCGACGGCGAGCGGCCTGGCGCTCGCCACGCTGGTCTATACCGCCACCGCCTCGCCGTTCCTGGCCGCGCTCAGCATGTTCGGTGGCTGCTTCACCCAGGTGGTCGGGGCGGTCCTGTTGCTGTCGGCGGCCGATCGGCTTCCGCCGCGCGGTGCGACAGCCGTGCTCGCCCTGTCCTTCGCCGTGAGCACCGCCCTGCTCGCCGTGCCGGGGCTGCCCCTCGGTGCGGTGTTCGCCGTCCTGCTCTGCCAGGGTCTTGCCGCCTCGGTGGGCGGCGGGGTGCGGTACGGGCTGCTCGGGGAGATCCTGCCGAAGGAGCACTATCTGCTGGGCCGTTCGGTGTTCAACATGAGCGCCGGCGCCGTGCAGATCGGCAGCTTCGCCCTGGGTGGCGTCCTGGTCGGCGCGCTCACCCCGCGCGGCACCCTGCTGGCGGCCGCCGCCCTGTACGCGGCGGCCGCGGCGGTCGCACTTCTGGGGCTTTCCCGCCGGGAGCCGCGGACGTCGGGACGCGCCTCGGTTGCCGAGACCTGGCGCGTCAACTCCCGTCTGTGGAGGTCGCGTTCACGTCGGCTGCTGTATTTGGAGCTGTGGGTCCCGAGCGGTCTGATCGTGGGGTGCGAATCGCTCTTCGTGCCGTACGCTCCGGGCCGGGCGGCCGAGCTCTTCGCGGCCTCGGCCGTCGGCATGCTGGCCGGCGACACCGTCGTGGGGCGGTTCCTGGGCGCGCGACTGCGGCGCCGGCTCACCGTTCCGCTCCTGCTGCTGCTCGCGGCCCCCTATCCGCTGCTCGCCCTGCGCCCGCCCCTGCCGGTCGCCGCCGTGGCCCTGGTGCTCGGCTCCGCCGGTTACGGGGCCGGCCTGCTTCAGCAGGAGCGGCTCATGGCGCTGGTCCCGGACGAGCTGGTGGGCCAGGCTCTGGGGCTGCACTCCTGCGGCATGCTCGCCTGCCAGGGCCTGGGTGCCGCGCTGGCCGGCGCGGTCGCGCAGCACGGATCGGCCGGAACGGCGATGGCGGTCATGGCGTCGGCATCGGTCGCCGTCACGCTCGCCCTTGCGGTGGGATCAGGCCGAATTCGACAACCCCGCCCGGGCGTTGAGCGGCAATGCCGCACATCGCAGCGGGTGTTCGAGGGGTGAGGGGGCGTGGCCGATACCGCGTGGTGATGTCGGGACAGGACGGTCACGGGGTAGATAAGGATCATGACCGACCATATTGTCTCGCCCGCTCTGTACGTCGTGATGATCGTCCTGGTCATGAAGGTCATGGACGGTCTGCCCCAGCACAGGTTCAGCCGGCGCCGACCACCATGGGTGGCGATCGTCCTGTGGCTCATCGTGGCGATCCCCTCGCTGCTCCAGTTCGCCTTCCCGGTGATCTACGACGTGCTGCACCGCGACTCGGACCAGATCATCGATCACGGCCAGTGGTGGCGGGCGTACACCTCGTTCATGGTGCAGGACGGCGGGGTCGGCGGCACCGCGTTCAATCTGTTCATCCTGGCCCTGTTCGGCTTCGCCGCCGAACGGGTGTGGGGCACGCGCATGATGGCGGCGTTGGTGCCGGCGCTCATGCTGGTGTTCAGCGTCGACACGTTCCTCGTCCGCGGGCCGCCCGGAGGCGGGAACTCCGGCCTGACCTTCCGCCTCGCCACCAGCATCGTCGGTCTCGCCCTGCTCACCCGGCCCTGCCGTCGCAACTGGCTGCTGGCCGCCGCGGTCGTCGTCGACGGCGCCGTCCTGCTGCTGATCGGTGACGGCCACGGCGAGCCCATGATCACCGGCATCGTCGCGGGTCTGATCGCCGCCCTCGTCCAGCGCCGCCGGCCGCGTGTGTGGCGGCCCGTCGCGGACGACCCGACCGCCGTGCGGCCGCGCTCCGCCGAACCCGTGCGGAGCGCGGAGCCGGAGGGTGATCTCGGCAGCGGCTGACGCCATGGGCCGTACGCGGGAACGGAGTTGACTGAGAGCGCACTCCAGCTCGTAGCGTCGGCGTCATGACTTCTTCGCGACAGCACACCCCTCAGCGCAGGACCGGCGCCGGCTTCGGGGCCCGGAGCACCACGTCCGACGTCCTCGCGGGGATCGACCTGACCGGCAAGCTCGCCGTCGTCACCGGGGGCTACTCGGGCATCGGCCTGGAGACGACCCGCGCGCTCGCCGGGGCCGGCGCCCGCGTCGTGGTCCCCGCCAGGCGGCTCGACGTGGCGGAAGCGGCCGTGGCGGAGCTGCCCGGCGTGGAGGTCGAGGCCCTCGACCTGTCCGACCTCGACAGCGTCAGCGCGTTCGCCGGCCGTTTCCTCGCCTCGGGCCGTGGCATCGACGTCCTGATCAACAGCGCTGGTGTCATGGCCTGCCCCGAGACCCGGGTGGGGCCGGGCTGGGAAGCCCAGTTCGCCACCAACCACCTCGGCCACTTCGCCCTGGTCAACCGCTTGTGGCCGGCGCTCACCGCGGACGGCGGAGCCCGGGTCGCCGCGGTCTCCTCCCGCGGGCACCAGCTCTGCGCGATCCGCTGGGACGACCCGCACTTCGACAAGGGCTACGACAAGTGGCAGGCGTACGGCCAGGCGAAGACCGCCAACGCGCTGTTCGCCCTGCACCTGGACGTCCTCGGCCGGGACGAAGGAGTGCGGGCGTTCTCGCTGCACCCCGGGGAGATCAACACCGCGCTCGTGCGCCATGTCTCCGACGAGGAGCGGATCGCGGCGGGCTGGGTCGACGCCGAGGGGACCTGGTCCCTCGACTTCAAGACCCCGCAGCAGGGCGCCGCCACCCAGGTGTGGGCGGCGACCTCCCCGCGCCTCGCGGACCTCGGCGGCGTCTACTGCGAGGACTGCGACATCGCGGAGCCCGCCGGGCCCGCGGCGCCGAGCACGGCCGCCGAGGGCGAGCTCGACCACTCCGTCCTCACCAGCGGCGTCAGCCCGCACGCGAGCGACCCCGCGCAGGCCGCCCGGCTGTGGACGCTGTCGGCCGAGCTCACCGGGGTCGACGCGTTCGCGGTGTAGCCGCCGGGGCACGGCGCCATCCGCCGCGCGCGCCCGGTACGGCGCCGGGGCCCGGAGCCGTCCCACCGCGCCTCAGCCCCGGTACGTCTCCAGGAGCCGCAGCCACACCTCACTGATCGTCGGGTACGAGGGGACCGCGTGCCACAGGCGCTCCAGCGGGACCTCGCCCGCGATGGCGACCGTCGCGGAGTGGATCAGTTCGCCCACGCCGGGTCCGACGAAGGTGACGCCGAGCAGGACGCCCCGGTCCTCGTCGACGACCATCCGGGCCATGCCCCGGTAGCCGTCGGCGTACAGGCCCGCGCCCGCGACCCCGCTCATGTCGTAGTCGACGGCCCGCACGCGGCGGCCGGTGGCCTGCGCCTCGGCGAGGGTGAGTCCGGCCGACGCGGCCTCCGGGTCGGTGAAGACCACCTGGGGAACGGCGGCGTGGTCGGCGGTCGCGGCGTGCGCGCCCCAGGGGTCGCTCTCCAGGACCGGGGTGCCGGCGGCGCGGGCGGCGATGGCCGCGCCGGAGATCCTGGCCTGGTACTTGCCCTGGTGGGTCAGGAGGGCGCGGTGGTTGACATCGCCCACCGCGTACAGCCAGTCGCTGCCCTCGACACGGCAGGAGTCGTCGACCGGCAGCCACGAGCCGGGGTCGAGCCCGATGGTGTCCAGGCCGATGTCGTCCGTGCGGGGGGCGCGGCCGGTGGCGAAGAGGATCTCTTCGGCCTCCAGACGCTCATCGCCCTGGGGCCCGCGCAGCGAGACCATCACGGCGCCGGTCGCCGTGTTGCGTACGACGTCCGTGACGGAGGTGTGTGTACGCACCTCCGCGCCGGCCTCGCGCAGCGCGTCGGCGACCAGCTCGCCGGCAAAGGGCTCCATCTTCTCCAGGAGGCCCCCGCCGCGCACCAGGACGGTGACGCGGGCGCCGAGCGCCTGCCAGGCGGTGGCCATTTCGACGGCCACCACTCCCCCGCCGACCACCACCAGACGCTCCGGCACCCGCTGGGCGCTGGTGGCCTCCCGGCTGGTCCACGGCTTCACATCGGCCAGGCCCGGCAGGTCGGGCAGCTGGGCGCGACTGCCGGTGCACACGGCCACGGCGTGCCGGGCGGTGAGCACGTGGTGCTCGCCGTCGGGGCTCGTGACGCTGACCTTGCGGGTGCCGTACAGGCGGCCGTGGCCACGGTAGAGGTGGACGCCGATGCCGTCGAGCCACTCGACCTGGCCGTCGTCCTTCCAGTGCGAGGTGTACTCGTCCCGGTGGGCGAGGACGGCCTCAGCGTCCAGCGGGCCCTGCACCGACTGGCGCAGCCCCGGCACCCTGCGCGCCTCGGCGCGGGCGACGACCGGGCGCAGCAGCGCCTTGCTGGGCATGCAGGCCCAGTACGAGCACTCGCCGCCGACCAGCTCGCTCTCCACCACCGCACAGCTCAGGCCGGCCGCCCGTACCCGGTCCGCCACGTTCTCGCCGACCGGGCCCGCGCCCAGGACGACCACGTCGTATTCCTCTGCTTCCGTCATGAGGCCCAGTCTGGTGTGCGGTGTACTCCGTGGCCACAGGGGCACCCGCCAAGGAAGGAATACCGCGGCGGAGCACGCGGTTGTGCGAGGCGGCCCCACCCCCGCGGGCCGGGAAGAGGTACAGGTAATGGCGACTGTCGAACTGACCAAGGACAACTTCGACTCGGTCGTGTCCGGCAACGGATTCGTGCTGATCGACTTCTGGGCTTCCTGGTGCGGCCCGTGCCGGCAGTTCGCCCCGGTGTACGACGCCGCGTCCGAGCGCCACGAGGACCTGGTCTTCGCGAAGGTCGACACGGAGGCGCAGCAGGAGCTGGCGCAGGCCTTCGACATCCGGTCGATCCCCACGCTGATGATCGTCCGCGACAACGTGGCGGTCTTCTCCCAGCCGGGCGCGCTGCCCGAGGCGGCCCTGGAGGACGTCATCGGCCAGGCCCGCGCGCTGGACATGGACGAGGTGCGCAAGTCGGTCGAGGCCGAGCAGCAGAAGGCCGAGCAGCAGAAGTAGCCGAGTAACAGAAGTAGGCGTCCCAAGGGCGGCGGACGGCGCGTCGCGCGTCCCGCAGACGTCCACGCGGCCCCTTCCCCACCCCGGGAAGGGCCCCGCACATGCCCACGCGGCCCCCTCCCCGCCCCGGGAGGGGGCCGTTGTCGTGGCGGGGCGGAATGCGCCATTACCGGTAGCCACAGCCGGGGGCGGTTATCGGTCAGTTGTTCGTGCCGGGGTGGTGGGGACGACTCTCCGGGCTGCACGAGCCGTGCGGTCATGATGCCAACGGGCGCCAATCCACGGCTCGTTCACGTCCACAGGGTTCGAGCCAGTAAACCTCCACACTGTGGCGATGCGGCGGACGTAGCGTGGTGTTCCTCCTACTCTCCGTCCTCATGCGAATCACACACCTGAGGCGTTTCAGCCTCGCCGCGGCCCTCGCTTCCTCCCTCGCCCTGTTCGGCGTGAGCCAGTCCGCAAGCGCCGACACCCCCGATGTGAGTTTCAGCGCCGACCAGCCGGCGGCGACGCCCGGCGGCACGGTCAATCTGAGCATGACGTTCACCAACAACCAGACGACCGACGTGTGGTTCGTCTACCAGTCGGTCCAGCCCACGTGGGCGACGACCCAGCGCCCCGACCTCAAGTACTCGCTCGCCTCGTGTACCGGCCAGGGCGTGACCTGCACCGGGACCGGCACGACCACGATCGGTGTGAACTACTCCGTGCCGGTCGCCCCGGGCACCAGCCGCACCGTCACCATCCCGGTGCAGGTGGCGGCGGACTCCGGCTGCAACGGCAACATAGCGTTCTACTCGTACGTCTACTACGAGTACAACGACAGCCAGAGCCACAAGGACGGCGTCTTCAACTCCCCGACCATGCGGGTCAACTGCGCCACTCCCGCCCCGGCCGGCACGCGCTAGCTCACGCGCGGCCGCCCGCGACGGCGGCCCACGATCACCGGTCGGCCCATCCCCCCGGGTCGGCCGGTTTCGTATGTCCGGAAACAGTCGGCCAGGGTCCAGAATCGCGTGAATGTTTCGCTCGCGTGGCCGAAAACCGGATACGTCCCGGATCGCCTGGTTGTCTGGACCATTGATGGTTTGCGCCCGCGTGCGCCCCCTGCCCGGAAAGCGTTTGCCGCGCGGGGCGACTTCGACTTTCCGGGCCCGGCGCGTCTCGGGGCGCTCACCGATCGGCGCTCCCCAAGGGTCGTGCACCGCCCTGCGCCCCATCACGACGGACACAATTTTTCGTCATGTTTCACAGTAGCCACTCAAAAACTCCTCGAAGACCCGCACTATGTGACCCGATAGTGCGGAACGGCGCGCCCTCCTCATCGGGGCGCGGCCGTTGCGCCGTGGGCGGGGTCCGGGCTGGCAGGGGAGAGCCGAACGGACCTCCAGGGGAGGGGACTTCACCGCGTGAAGCGGAACACACAGCGCAGACGCACCATCGGCCTCGCCGTTGGCACCGTGCTGCTCGCCATGGGTTTGCCGGCCACGTCGGCGTATTCGGCCACGCCCGCGCCCCGCATCGACCTCAGGGTCCTCGTGGTGTCGGACGGCGGGCCGGCCACCGCGGCCCTCACGGCCGAACTCGACGGCGAGGGCACCCCGTACACCGTGGTGGACCTGAGGCAGTCGGGACGTCCGGTGATCGACGCGGCGTTCCTCGCGGACACCGTGAACGGCGGGCCCCGGGCCAAGTTCCAGGCCGTGGTGCTGCCGAACGACAACCCCTTCCCGGCGGGCTCGGCGGAGATGACCGCGCTCTCCGCGTACGAGAAGACCTATGCGATACCCCAGGTCGACGCCTACACCTACGCGCGTCCCCAGGTAGGTCTCCAGCCCGCCGCCGGCAGCGGCTACAGCGGCTCGGTGGACGGTCTCAAGGCCCAGGTGACCGCGGCCGGGCTCGGCGCCGGCCCGTTCGGCTACCTCAACGGCAGCGTTCCCTTCGAGGACAACTCGCCCTCGGTGAGCGAGAGTTACGCCTTCCTCGCCCAGCCCGCCGCGGGCGCGGACTTCACCACCTATGTCGAGGCCCCGATCCCCGGCAGGACCGGCAACGGCAGCCTCGTCGGCGAGTACCGCCACGACGGGCGCCGCGAACTGGTCGTCACCTTCGCGTACAACCAGTACCAGGAGCAGTTCAAGCTCCTCGCCCGGGGCATCGTCGACTGGATGACGCAGAACGTACGCCTCGGCGCCTCGCGGAACTACTTCGCGGTCCATGTGGACGATGTGTTCGCCGGCGACGACCGCTGGGACGCCACCCTCAACTGCACGCCGGGCGACGTGGACTGCCCGCCGGGGCAGGGCGTCGAGGACTCGATCCGGATGACCCCGGCGGACGTGCAGAACGCCGCCGCATGGGAGAAGTCCCGCGGCTTCACGCTCGACCTCGCCTACAACGGCGGCGGCAGCGTCGAGTACCGCGAGAACCACGACGGGGCCGACGAGCTCGCCGACCAGTTCGTCGCGGACAAGGACGACTTCCGCTGGATCAACCACACCTACGACCACGCGTTCCTCGGCTGTGAGCAGGACGTCACAGTCGTCCCGTGGAAGTGTGTGACCAACCCGAACGGCTCCACCAAGTATGTGAGCCAGTCCGAGATATCCAAGGAGATATCGGACAACCAGCAGTGGGCGCAGGGGGTCGGACTGCCCACCGAACCCGATGAGTTGATCACCGGCGAGCACTCCGGGATGAAGCTCCTGCCGCAGCAGCCGCAGGACAACCCGTATCTGGCGCCCGCACTGAGCACCAACCACATCGACTGGCTCGGCGCCGACATGTCGCGCGACCCCGAGCAGCGTCAGGTCGGCCCCGCGCTCACCGTCGCCCGCTACCCCATCAACATCTTCTACAACGCGGGCCACGTCGCCGAGCAGGTCGACGAGTACAACTGGATCTACACCAGCCGCGCCCAGGGCGGCAGCGGTCTCTGCGACGACCTGCCCAACACCACGTGTCTGCCGGCGCCACTCGATCCGGCCACCGGCTACTCCGGGTACATCGTGCCGCTGGAGACGCAGACCGCTCTCGGCCATGTTCTGGGCAACGACCCCAGGCCGCACTTCATCCACCAGTCCAACCTCGCCGAGGACCGCATCGGCTATCCCGTCCTCGACGGGGTGCTCGACCAGTACAAGACCCTGTACGCGGCCAGCGCGCCGCTGGTGAACCTGCGGATGAAGGACATCGGCGCCGAGCTGCGCGACCGGGGCGCCTGGAACACCGCGGTCAAGGCCGGCCAGGTCACCGCGTACCGGATCGGCGCCGGCGTGACCGTGCAGGCGCCCACGGGCGTGACCGTCACCGCGACGATGCCGACGGGCACCCAGCAGGTCCTGACCGGCGGCACCACGGCGTTCGGTCAGGCCTACGCCGGCAGCGTCTCGGGCTGGGTGTCGCCGCAGTCGGGGCAGAGCAGCGTCGCCCTGGCCCTCGCCCCGGCCTCCCTCACGACACTGGCGCCGCAGTCCCACCCCTCGTCGTCCGCCGATCGCTCGAAACCGTCGAGCGCACCGCGTACGCCGGTCCCCGCCGGTGTCACCAAGCCGGTTCCCTACAGCGCCGCGCGGCGCTGACGCCGGTCCTTCACCACCCCTGAGCTCGCCGCCGTCGCGGCGGCGGGCCGCCGGGCCTACTTCACCACCCACCGCTCTCTTCAGCCGCGGAGCGCACGCATGCACGTACCACACCGCGCGCCGCGCTCCGGCGCTGCGCGGGTCACCTTGCTCACCGAGGGCACCTACCCGCACAGCCACGGCGGAGTGAGCGTCTGGTGCGACCAGCTCGTCACCGGAATGCCCGACATCGATTTCGACATCATCGCGGTGACCGGCACCGGACGCGAAGCCGCCGTCTGGGACCTCCCGCCGCACGCCTCCGAGGCCGTATCGGTCCCCATGTGGGGCCCTGCGCCCGGCGGTTCGGCCCCGCGCGGCCGACAGGAACGGCGCCTCATGACGGCGTACGAACGCTTTCTCACCGCCCTGCTCGACCCGTCGCAGGAGGACGGGTTCGGGCCGGCTCTCTACGAGTTGGCCCGGGCCGCACGGGACGGGCAGCTCAGCCCCGCCCTCCGCGGCGACGCGGCGATACGGGTCATGACCGAGGTGTGGAACCGGCCGGGGCTCGCCGTGCGCGAGGCCCGGCCCACCCTGCACGACGCGGTCACCGCCACCGGGCTCCTGGAGCACGCGCTGCGGCCGCTCGCCGCGACCCCGCCGAGCCAGGGCGTGTCCCACGCCGTCAGCGGCGGAGTCGCCGTGCTCCCGGGCCTCGCCGCCGCCGAACTGCACGGCGTGCCCCTGCTGTTGACCGAGCATGGGGTCTATCTGCGCGAGCGCTACCTCGGGTACCGGACCGCACCGTACCGCTGGCCGGTCAAGGCGGTGCTGCTCGGATTCTTCCGGCTGCTCGCCGAGGAAACGTACCGGCGGGCCGCGCTGATCACGCCGGGCAACCAGTACAACCGGCTGTGGGAGGAGCAGGGCGGGGCCGATCCCCAGCTCATACGCACCGTCTACAACGGGGTCGACCCGGCGGCGTTCCCGCCCGCCGGACCGGAACCCGCCGCACCGACGCTGAGCTGGGCCGGACGCGTCGACCCCATCAAGGACCTGGAGACCCTCATCCGCGCCTTCGCCAAGGTGCGCGCCGAACTCCCCGCGGCGACCCTGCGGCTGTTCGGCGGCACCCCGCGCGGCGGTGAGGCCTACCGCGAGCGCTGCGAGGCGCTCGCCGACTCCCTCGGCCAGGGAGACGCGGTCACCTTTGAGGGCCGTGTCGAGGACATCAGGGACGCCTACGCCGCGGGCAACGTGGTGATGCTCTCCAGCATCAGCGAAGGCTTCCCGTTCACCCTCATCGAGGCGATGAGCTGCGGCCGTGCCACCGTCTCCACGGATGTGGGCGGGGTGCGCGAGGCGGTCGGCGAGACCGGTCTCGTGGTGCCGCCGCGCGATCCGGACGCGATGGCGGCGGCCGCGCTTGAACTCCTGGGCGACCCGGTGCGGCGCGCGGCGATGGGGGAAGCGGCACGGCTGCGCGTGGTCGAGCAGTTCACACTGCGCCAGACCGTCGACACCTTCCGCGCGATCTATCTCGAACTGTCCGTACGCGGCGGACTCGTCCCCGCGCGACGGCGGAACGACAGCGCGGACGCCACCATGGCGCTGCGCCTGGTCGCGGCCGGTGCGCCCACCGACGAGCCGATCCGGGTGGCGGGGTGAGCGGGCCCATCCGTCTGGAGCCGCCCGACGGCCGCGAGGACACGCTGATGCTCCGGCTCGCCAGAGAGTCCACGATGACGCTGCGCCTGCCGGGGCGGCGCGCCGCGCGCTGGGGCAAGGACGCCGCGATCGACCGGCTCGCGGCTCAGCTCGCCGAGCAGATAGGTCCGGCGGTGCACGCCTACGAGGTGGCGGCGGTGCTCGAATCGGAGGGCCTGACGGCCCAGCAGATCGCGGACGAGTACGGGCACGGCAATCTCTTCTCGCTCGCGGAGGACCTGTACACGCGGGTGCCGCGCAGCTTCCCCGAGCCGGCCGCGGCCGCCGATCCCTGGAAGCCGGATCCGGTGCGCTGCGGGCTGCGCGGCGCCCTGTTCGCGCTGCCCGGCCTCGCCTATCCGCTGACGGCCCGGCTGTGGCAGAGCGACCGGGCGATACTCGCGCTGGTCGTGGCGGGCCTGGTTTCGTGGGCCTGGGGTCAGGGCCTCGGTCACCGCGCCTACTTGCGGATGGCCTCGGGCCGGGCCGAGGCGGCCCGCACCCTGCGGGCCGGCGCCCCGCTCGGTGCGCTGCTCGCCTTCGGCACGGGCCTGGCGATCGTGGGGCCCAGCCCGGCCGCGTTCTTCGTGGCCGGCCAGTCCTGCTATCTCGCGGCCGCCGGAATCCTGCTCGTGCTGGCCCGCGAACGGCTCCTGCTGGGGGCGCTCACCCCACTGATGGCGGGGGCTGCGGCGCTGCCGTTCCAGGAGCCGGGCGTACCGCTGCGGATCGGGATCAGCGTGCTCACGCTGGCCCTGGTGGTCGCGGCCGTCGTGCACTGCCTGCGGGGGACGCTGAAGCTTCCCGCGGCGGCGGCGCCGGTCACCCCGCGGCTCGTGGCGTCGCTCCCCTACGGCCTGTTCGGGCTGGCCGCCGGCGTGCTCGTGGCCTTCGCGGGGCAGCGCCATCCGCTCGCGGTGATCGCCCTCACGCTCAGCATGGGCCCCGCCGAATGGCTGCTCTACCGCTACCGGGGCCTGTCGGTCGCGGCGCTGCGGGCGACGGCCACCCCGGCCGCGTTCCGGTGGCGCTCGGCCGCCGTGTTCGGAGGCTGTCTCTTCGTCTATCTGCTCCCGCTGTTCCCGGCGGCGCTGCTCACCGGCGCCCAGCCCGCGCCGCTGCTCGCGCTCGCCGCGCTGCTCTGGACGGCTCTGCTGCTCCAGGCGTTCGGCATCGCCTGGTTGCCGGCCGGTGTGAGCCTGGCGGCGGCGGCCGGGGTCGCATCGGCGAGCTTCCTGGCACCGGTGCCGGGAGCGCTCACCGAGTACCTCTGCTGTACCGCCGCGGCCCTGGTCCTGATGGGCAGCACCCTGCATCTGCTCGGGCGGCCGACCGCGCACTCCTGACCCACGCACCACGGCTCCGTCCGGCGCACCAGTCGCACCGCGAGCCTCACAGACCGCACCTGAATGATCACCGAACGTGCCGAACCACCTTGAGAGGAGCGGCAGTTGACCTCCGCACCGCTTGTCGCCGTCACCGGAGCCGAAGGCTTCATCGGCTCCCACCTCACCGAGGCCCTCGTCGCCTCGGGCCACCGCGTGCGCGCGATGGCCCAGTACAACTCCTTCTCGTCCTACGGCTGGCTGGAGACGCTGTCCTCGGACGTCCTCGACCAGGTCGACGTCGTCCTCGGCGACGTGCGCGACCCGGGCTCTGTGCGCGGCCTGGTCGAAGGGGCCGAAGCCGTCTACCACTTGGCGGCGCTGATCGCGATCCCGTACTCCTACCAGGCCCCGCACAGCTATGTGGACACCAACGTCACGGGCACCCTCAACGTCCTGGAGGCGGTCCGCGCCCTGGGGACGCCGCGCCTGGTGCACACCTCGACCAGCGAAACGTACGGCACCGCGCAGACCGTGCCCATCACCGAGGACCACCCCATCAACACCCAGTCCCCGTACGCTGCTTCGAAGGCGGGCGGGGACCGGCTCGCGGACAGCTACTACGCGAGTTTCGGCACACCGGTGGTGACGCTGCGCCCGTTCAACACCTACGGGCCGCGCCAGTCGATGCGTGCGGTGATCCCCACCGTCATCGGCCAGGTCGCGTCGGGATCGCGCACGATCACGCTCGGCGATCTGCGTCCGACCCGCGACTTCACCTTCGCCGCGGACACCGCCAGGGCCTTCCTCGCCGTGGGCACCGCGCCCGCCGAGCGGGTGGTGGGGCGGACGTTCAACGCCGGGACCGGAACCGAGATATCGGTCGGAGACCTGGTGCGGCTCATCGGCAAGGTGATGGGCGCCGAGCTCGACGTCCGCGAGGACGAGCAGCGCATCAGACCGGCCAACTCCGAAGTGATGCGTCTGGTGGCGGACGCGAGCCGGCTCACCGAAGCCACCGGCTGGCAGCCGGGGTTCGGCCTGGAGTCGGGCCTTGAGCAGACTGCGGACTTCTTCCGCGACCCGGGCAACCTCGCGCGCTACAAGACCGGCATCTACAACATCTGACCCCGCGGTCCCCACTCTCAGGGAGGCTCCCATGCACGTAGTGATACTCGCCGGAGGCAAGGGCGTCCGGCTGCGGCCGTACACCACGGCGCTGCCCAAGCCGCTCGTCCCGATCGGCGACCAGCACGCGATCCTGGAGATCGTGCTGCGCCAGCTCGCGGCCTCCGGGTTCACCAGCTGCACCATCGCCATCGGTCACCTGGGCCAGATCATCCGGGCCTATGTGGGCGACGGTGAACGCTGGGGTCTGAAGGTCGACTACAGCACCGAGGAGAGCCCGCTCGGTACCATCGGTCCGCTGCTCACCATGCGCGACCGGCTCCCGGAGTCCTTCCTCGTCATGAACGGGGACATCCTCACGGACCTCGACTACGCGGACGTACTCACCCGGCACCGGGCCAGCGGCGCGCCGCTGACCATCGCCACCTACGCCCGCAAGGTGCACATCGACTTCGGCGTACTGACCACCGAGGACACCAAGGTGGTGGGCTTCACCGAGAAGCCCAGCATGGACTACCGGGTCTCGATGGGGGTGTACGGGCTGTCGCTCGACACCCTGGCCGCCTACACCGCGGGCCTGCCGCTGGGCTTCGACGAGCTGGTCCTCGACCTGCTCAAAACCGAAACCCCGCCGCACGCCTACCCGTTCGAGGGCTACTGGCTCGACATAGGGCGCCCGGACGACTACGACCGGGCGAACGCCGAGTTCACCACCCACCGTTCCCTGTTGCTCAAGGGGGCCTGACCGTCCCATGCGCATCCTCGTACTGGGTCACAGTGGCTACCTGGGCGGCCATGTCGCCCGGGAGCTGCGCGCCCTGCCCGGCGTGCAGTTCATGAGCGGAGGGCGGGAGGCCTCGGCCGGTCTGGCCGTGGACCTCGCCACCGTCACGCCGGGACCGCTCGCCGAGCGGCTCTTCGCGCTCGCCCCCGACGCCGTCGTCAACTGCGCGGGGGCGGTCGGCCCGCAGCCCGTTACGTTGGCCGAGGTCAACGTACGGGCGCCCGCCGTGCTGTGTGCGGCGCTGCGCGAGGCCGCGCCGCACGCGCGGCTCGTCCACCTCGGTTCGGCCGCCGAGTACGGGCCGGCCGGCATCGGGGAGCGCGTCACCGAGCAGTCGGCGGCGCGCCCCACCACGCTGTACGGCGCGACCAAACTGGCGGGCACGGTGGCCGTCACCTCGTCGGGTCTGGACGCGGTGGTGCTGCGGATCACCAACCCGGTCGGCCCGGGCGCACCGGCCGCGGGGCTGCCGGGCCGGCTCGCGCGACAACTGCGCGGCCTGGAACCGGACGCCGTGGTGCGGCTCGGTGACCTCTCCGCACACCGCGACTTCGTCGACGTGCGCGACGTCGCGCACGCCGCGGTGCTCGCGGCAACGGGCAGCACCCGGCTGCCTCCCGTGCTCAACATCGCGTCCGGGCAGGCCGTTCCGGTACGGGAGTTGGTGCGGGAGCTGGTTCGCGTGGCCGGGTTCCAGGGCCGGATCGAGGAGGACGCCGAAGGCTCGGCGCGCTCCGCGGACGTGCCGTGGCAGTGTTCCGACCCCACGGCGGCGCGCACCGCGCTCGGCTGGTCTGCCCGGCATTCGCTCGCCGATTCGGTGTCCGCGCTGTGGTCGGCCGTGAGCGCCGAGCCCGACCGGGAACCGGTGCACTGATGTTGCTGGTTCCGCTCTATGTCCACCCCGCCGAGGACCCGGCCGCCTGGCAGCGGCTCGCCGAGGCGGCGGCCGGTCTCTACGGGGTGGTGCTCAACGCGGCGGACGGGCCGGGCGAGTTCCCCGACTCGGCGTTCACGGGACCGGTCGAGGCGCTGCGCGCGGCCGGTGTGCGGGTGCTCGGCTATGTCGATCTCGACTATGGCGCCCGTCCGTCGGACGCCGTGGTGCGGGACATCGAGCGCCACCGCGAGTGGTACGGCACGGACGGTTTCTTCCTGGACCGCGCTCCCGCCGACCGGACCGGGCTGCCGTTCGTGCGCGGGGTCGCCCGGGCCGCGCGGCGGGCGGGCGGGACGAGCCTGGTGCTCAACCCCGGCGTGCACCCCGCGCCCGGATATCTGAAGGTCGCCGATCTGATCGTCACCTTCGAGGGACACTGGTCGACGTATGTGTCCACCTTCACCAGGCCCGCCTGGGCCGACCGGCAGCCGCCGGAGCGCCTGTGCCATCTGGTGTACGGCGTGCCCGACGCGTTTCTCGCGCTCGCCCTGCGCACAGCAGGTGAGCGCGGCGCGGGGGTGTGCTGTGTGGTCGGGCGCGAGTTGCCCAATCCGTGGGCGGCGCTGCCGCCCGTGCTGACCGGAAAGACACCATGAACCGCACCCCGGCCCGTACGTGGACTGCGCTCGTGTCCGCCGTCGTCGCCCTGTTGCTTCTCGCCACGGCCTGCTCGTCCGGCTCGTCGGACGACGACGCGGACGGCCCGGACGAGCCCACGCCGACGACGAGCGCGCCCGCCCCTTCCCACTCCGCCGCGCCCGGCTCCCCTTCGCCCGGATCCAGCGCCTCGCGGTCGCCCGGTTCCCCGTCCCCTTCGGGGAGCGGCCCGGCCAGGGCGAAGGTCTGGCAGCCCCGGCCCGGCACCGCCTGGCAGTGGCAGCTCAACGGCCGGGTCGACGAGGGTCCCGATGTGCCGGTGTACGACATCGACGGCTTCGAGAACACCGCGGCCGACGTCGCCAGGCTGCACAGCCAGGGCCGCAAGGCGATCTGCTACATCAACGCCGGCGCCTGGGAGAACTTCCGGCCCGACAAGGAGGACTTCCCGGCCGCGGTGCGGGGCGAGAACAACGGGTGGGACGGCGAGCGGTGGCTCGACATCCGGCGCATCGACGTACTGCGGCCTTTGATGGAGCGCCGCTTCGACATGTGCAAGGAGAAGGGGTTCGACGGGGTCGAGCCGGATCTCATGGACGGCTACATCAACAAGACGGGCTTTCCGCTCACGGCCGCCGACCAGCTCGCGTACAACCGCATGCTCTCCACCATCGCGCATGCGCGGGGTCTGGCGGTGGGGCTGAAGAACGATCTGCAGCAGATCCCGGAGCTGGTGGGCGTCTTCGAGTTCGCGGTCAACGAGCAGTGTGCGCAGTACGACGAGTGTGCCCTGCTCACGCCGTTCGTGCAGGCCGACAAGGCGGTGTTCCACGTCGAGTACGAGCTGCCCGCCAAGGACTTCTGTGCCGAGTCCGACAAGCTGGGGCTCTCCTCGATGCGCAAGAACCTCAAGCTGGACGTGTGGCGCCAGCCCTGCTGACCGGCGGGTCCCGGCCGTGCTCCGCCAGACACCCCCTCAGCCGAGGAGGACCGCGATCAGGGAGAGGGACGCCATGGAGAGCAGCGTCGACAGCAGCACGGTGTCCCGGGGCAGCGCGGTGTCGAGCCGGTACTCGGAGGCGAAGATGAACGCGTTCTGCGCCGTGGGCAGCCCGGAGCAGAGCACCACCGCGAACAGCTCGTGCCCGTCGAGCCCGAACACCCACCTTCCCAGGACGTAGGCGAGCATCGGCTGGACGGCGGTCTTCAAGGTGACGAGCAGGGCGCGTTCGGCCCGCTCCCCGGGGTCGGCCGCGGTCCGTGTGGTCAGTGACATGCCGAGCGCGAACAGGGCTGCGGGGACGGCGCCGCCGCCGAGGATGGTGAGCGGAGAGCTCACCTCGTCGGGCAGTTTCCAGCCGAGGGCGGCGACGGCCACACCCGCGATCGAGGCGCCCACCACCGGGTTGCGGACGGGGAGTTGGAGGATGCGCAGCCAGGGCCGGTCCGTGTCACGGCGTACGTCGAGCTCTATGAGCACCAGGATCACCGGCGTGATGAACAGCATCTGGAAGAGCGCGGCCGCCACGATGAACGATGTGTCGTGCAGGACGTGGACGGCGACCGGGATGCCGAGGTTGGCGGAGTTCACATAGGAGGCGGCCATCGCGCCGATCGCCTGCTCGGCCTTCTTGCGCCGGTAGAGCCGTGCGCTGGCGACGAGCCCCGCGGCGAACACCGCGACCAGGGCCACGGCGAACACCGCGACGCCGGGCTTGGCGAGCTCGCCGGGCCGTGACTTGGCCATCGTCAGGAACAGCAGCGAGGGCATGGCGAAGGTGAACGCGAAGCGGCCCAGGGCGTGTTGGGCCTGGTCGCCCAGGAGGTTGAACCGTCCGGCGGCCCAGCCCAATGCGGTGATGATCCAGATGGGCAGGAAACCGGAGACGACCGAGTGCACGGCCCCAGGATGCCCGACCGGTGTCCGCTGCCCGCGACCGGGGTCGTGGGCCGTCCGGACCGGGAGCGAGGGCCAGGGGCCTGACCGGAGGGGGTGGCCGTGGTGATCAGAAGGGGTGGTCCGCGGGTTCGCGGCGCACGGTGGTCCAGCGCAGTTCGGTGAAGGCGTCCAGGTTGGCCGCGCCACCGAAGCGGGCGCCGGTCCCGGACGCCGCGACCCCGCCGAAGGGTGCCACGGCCTCGTCGTTGACGGTCTGGTCGTTGATGTGGACGATGCCGGTCGGGATGCGGTCGGCGAGTTCGAGCCCCAGCGCGGTGTCGCGGGTGACGATGCCGAGCGAGAGACCGTACGGCCCTGCGGCGGCCAGGGCCGCGGCCTCGTCCACGGTGGCGAAGGAGCGTACCGGCGCGACCGGTCCGAAGACCTCTTCGGTGTAGGCGGGGGTGTGGTCGTCGACGTCGGCGAGGACGGTGGGGCGGTAGTAGAGGTCCCGGTGGGTGCCGCCGGCGGCCAGGCGTGCGCCGCGCGCCGTGCTGGACTCCACCAGGTCCTTAATCTTGGCGAGTTGGGCGTTGTCGATGACCGGCCCGAGGTGGACCTGTTCGCGGTAGGGGTCGCCGACGGCCAGCGCGTCGGCCTTGGCCGCGAGCCGCTCGACGTACTCCTCGTACAGGGAGGTGTGCACGAGGTGGCGGCCGGTGGTCATGCAGATCTGGCCCTGGTGGAAGAAGGAACCCCAGGTGGCCTGGGCGACGGCGCCCTCGATGTCCGCGTCGGCGAGCACGACGAGCGCCGAGTTGCCGCCCAACTCCAGGTGCGCGCGCTTGAGTTGGCGTCCTGCGGCCTCGCCGACGCGGCGGCCGGCGGCGGTCGATCCGGTGAACGAGACGACGGGGATCAGCGGGTCGGCGACGAGCGCCTGCCCGGTCTCCGCGCCGCCCGGCAGGATGTGCAGCAGCCCTTCGGGCAGCCCCGCCTCGGCGAAGACCGCGCCGAGCGCGAGCCCACCGCACACGGCGGTACGCGGATCGGGCTTGAGCAGGACCGCGTTGCCGAGGGCGAGCGCGGGGGCCACGGAACGGATGGAGAGGATGAGCGGGGCGTTGAACGGGGCTATCACCGCGGTCACTCCGACCGGCACCCTGCGGGTGTAGGAGAGCCGCGGCTGCTCGCTCGGCAGCACCTCGCCGAGCGGCCGGGAGGCGAGGGCCGCCGCCTCGTAGCACTCCTGGGCGGCCACATGCAGCTCGAAGTCGGCCTTGCCCGGCACCGACCCGGACTCGCGGACCAGCCAGGTGCGCAGCTCGTCGGCATGCTGGGCGAAGAGGTCGCCGGCCCGGCGCAGGACCGCCGCGCGCGCGAAGTGCGGGGTGCCCGCCCAGGCGGTCTGCGCCGCCGCGGCGCACCGGGCGGCGGCGGTGACGTCCTGCTCCGCGGCGAGGGTCACGAAACCGAGTGAGTCCCCGGTGGCGGGCTCCACGACCTCCCGTTCGCCCCCGAGGAGCGGGGTGGGCTGCCACGTCTTGGGGTCGAGCAGGGTCATGAAGCCACTCCAGTCACGGTGTCGTCCGGGTGCCGCCCCGGGGGTCTTCCCTACGGCGCACGGCAGGTCGGCCCCAGGGGGCTTCCTCACGGCGCACAGGAGGCCGCCCCAGGGGTCTTCCTCATGGCGCACAGTAGTCGGAGCGGTCGCGCACGCACTCCGGCGGGGCCTGAGGGCGCAGTCGGCCCCGGGCCCTCATCTCCCGTACGGCATACGCCTGTTCAGCGTTCCAGGACGAGGGCGAGGCCCTGGCCCACGCCGATGCACAGGGCCGCGAGACCGGTGCCGGAGCCGGCGGCGGCGAGCTGGTGGGCGACGGCCCCGGCGAGCCGGGCACCGGAGGCGCCCAGCGGGTGGCCGATGGCGATGGCGCCGCCGCGCGGGTTGACCACGGCGGGGTCGAGGCCGGGCCACGAGGCGAGGCAGCCGAGGGCCTGGGCGGCGAACGCCTCGTTCAGCTCGAAGGTGGTGAGGTCGGAGAAGTCCCGGCCCGCCTTGGCGAGCGCCGTGCGGACGGCCTCGACGGGGCCCAGTCCGAAGAGCTGGGGTTCGATGCCGGTCACGGCGGAACTGCGGATGCGGGCCAGCGGCTCGCGGCCGGTGGCGCGCAGCCCCTCCTCGTCGACGAGGAGCAGAGCCGCGGCGCCGTCGTTGAGCGGGGACGCGTTGCCCGCGGTCACCGAACCGTCCGCGCGGAAGGCCGGCTTGAGGCGGGCGAGCGCCTCCAGGGTGGAGGACTCGCGGATGCACTCGTCCCGCGCCAGGTCGACGCCGTCGTACGGGACGACCTCGCCGTCGTAGAGGCCCTTGGCCCAGGCCTCGGCGGCCTTGCGGTGGCTGTCGAGCGCGAACGCGTCCTGCTGTTCGCGGCTGATGCCGTGCTTGTCGGCGATCAGCTCGGCGCCCTCGCCGAGTGCGACGGTCCACTCGGCGGGCATCCTCGGGTTGGTCATACGCCAGCCGAGGGTGGTCGAGTACATCTGCTGGTGGCCGGCGGGAAAGGCACGCTCGGGCTTCTGGACCACGAAGGGAGCGCGGGACATCGACTCGACGCCGCCCGCCACCGCGATCGAGGCGTCTCCGACGGCGATGGCGCGCGCCGCCTGGATCACGGCTTCGAGGCCGGAGCCGCAGAGCCGGTTGACGGTGACGCCGGGCACCGAGACGGGAAGCCCGGCGAGCAGCACCGCCATGCGGGCGACGTCCCGGTTGTCCTCGCCCGCGCCGTTCGCGTCACCGAAGTACACATCGTCGATACGGGCGGGGTCGAGCTCCGGGGCGCGGTCCACCAGCGCCTTGACCACATGCGCGGCGAGGTCGTCGGGGCGCACGGAGGCGAGCGCACCTCCGAACTTGCCGATCGGGGTGCGGACGGCGTCGACGATGTACACGTCGCGGATGCTCATCGGGTCTCTCCCACGGATCTCTTCACCGCTGCGAGGCCGCCGCGTGGCGCGCCCTGTTCGCCCAGTGAAGTGATGTTCATGAATGGTCGCGCCCGAGTCTCTGCTCCCCGCCGCCCGCTGTCAACGGCCCCCGGAACGAACGGGTTCAGGCGCGCGCGGACCCCGGCACCTCCCGGACCACGGTGGTCAGGCCGATGTCGAGTTCGGATCCGTCGACGAGCAGCGCCTCCACCGCGTGCGTGGCGGAGTCGATCTCGGCCTCGATGCCGTGCCCCGCGTAGCGCGGGTAGCCCGAGACGCCCGTCTCGCCGGTCGCCTCGACGACGGCGGACCGTACGGCACTGTCCTCGACCGAGGCACTCCCCCGGTCCTCGACGTGTTGGGGCACGAGGAGGATCTCGAAGCGCCGGGGATGACGGCTCGCGTAGTTCGGTTGGTGGCTCATGCTTCGACGCTAGACAGGTGGGGCGCCGATCGCACGCCGTCCCACGCACCAATATCCCCGACGGCGAGAAAGCTGGCCGGCAGGTCGGCCGTCGGCAGGTCGGCGGTCGGCCAGTCGGCGGTCGGCAGGTCGGCGGTCGGCCAGACCGATGGCCGGCCAGGTCGGTGGCCGGCCAGGTCGGGGGGCCGGTGGGCGGTTCAGCTCGATTCGCGCGGCAGCGCCCGGGCGCCCATCAGATCGTGGCGCTCGGGCGCGCCGTCGGGGTCACGCACCACCCGGTCGACCAGTTCGGCCAGGTGGCGGCCGGTCACCATCTCGACGTGGACGGTGCTGAGGCGGGGGCGCAGCAGCCGGCCGAGGAGAAGGTCGTCGGCGCCGATCACGGCCGTTTCACCGGGGACATCGATGTCAGCGTCCTGGAGAGCGCGCATCAGGAGCATCGCGTACTCGTCGTTGTAGGCGAACACCGCGTCCAGGCCCAACTCCCGCCAGCGGCCCGCGAGTTCGGCCGCCGATTCCTCCGTGTAGGCCATCGCCACGGGCTCGACGGCGGCGTCGGTGCCGTGCACGGCCTTGCGGGCGCCGGCCAGGCGCGGCTTGGAGAAGAGTTCGAGGCCGGGTTCGGCGGGCATCAGTACGCCGATGCGCCGCCGGCCCCGCTCGCGGAGGTGGGCGACGGCGCTCTCGCCGATCTCGCGCTGGTCCATGACGAGCGCGTGGGCGCCCTCGACGCGCTGGGGGCCCAGGGTGATGACCGCACGGGCGCCGGAGCGCTTGAGGAGCTGGACGCCCTGCGGGGTGAGCTCGATCTCGCCCAGGGAGACCACGGCGACGGGCCGCAGCTCGGCCCACGCACGGGCCGCGTCGTCCGCGCCGAGGCCCAGGCTTCCGTACTGGACGACGGTGTAGTCGAGCCGGCGCAGCTCCCACTGGAGCTCGTTGAAGAACCGGCTGTAGAGCGGCCCCACCGGGATGTGCGCGGTGGGCAGCAGCACGATCCGGGTGTGCCCCGCGCGCAGGCTGCGGGCCGCGGCGTGCGGTACGTACCCCAGTTCCTCGGCAGCGGCGCGGACCTTGATCCGGGTGGGCTCGCTGATCCGTACGGCCGAGGTGTTGTTGAGCACGTAGCTGACGGTCGCCCGGGAGACCCCTGCCAGGCGGGCCACATCGGCGCTGGTCGGGACGGGACGTTCGGCGGGCTGCTTGGGTGTCTGGCTCATCGCGATCGGCATCTTTCCAGACGGGTACGGGCCGAGGTCTAGCGGATGGCGTGAATTCGATGCTACACAGTGGTTACACGAGTAACTAACACGTGTCACCAGCACTTCGGACGATGTCCTGCGCGTGGTGCCACGTGGTGCCGTGACGCGCTCCCGCACCCCGGATCAGCGCGTTCCGGCAGGCGGGAACGGCGTACCGCACCCGCTTGTGCACACCCTCGTCCGCCTCATCCCCTCTGGGAGGGCAGCGCGGCTCTTTCGTCCCCGGGTACCGGCATACCCGTACCCGTCACCGCTCCGGTCCCCCGGCCCGCACGCGGGCTGCTGCCGCTGCTCCTGCTCGGCAACACCGCGATGTACGCGCTCTACATCGGGGTGCCCGGTGTGCTGCTCGCCCTGCAGATCGAGCACATCGACGCCGCGCACAAGGTCGCCGACTTCGGTCTCGTCTCAGGTGTCTCCGCGATCTTCGCGACCGTGTTCAATCCCGTGGCGGGCGCGCTCTCGGACCGCTCGGGGCGCCGCAATCCCTGGATCCTGGGCGGCGGAGTGCTGGCCCTGCCCGTGATGTTCCTGCTGGGCACGGTCCATACGATCGCGTTGGTCACCATCGTGTGGTGCCTGGGCCAGGCCGTCCTCAACGTGTACCAGGCCGCCCTCACCTCGGTCGTGCCCGACCGCGTGCCGATGGCCGCGCGAGGAAAGGCGTCGGCCGCGGTCGGGCTGGGGCTGCCGTTCGGGTCCGTCGTGGGTGCTCTGCTCGGCGCCGCCTTCTCGGACCACTACCGCACCGGCTATCTGGTCTTCGGCGCGCTCATCGCGGCCGCCGCGGTGGTCTTCACGGCGGCCACCCGGGAGGAGCACCGCCCGGCCAAGGCTCCGCTGCCCTTCGCGAGACAGCTGGCGGCGTTCACCGGAGCGCTGCGCGACCACGACTTCCGCTGGGCGTTCATCGGCCGGGCGCTGCTCGTGCTCGGTTACTTCTCGGTGGCCGGATATCAGCTCTACATCCTCCAGGACCACACCCGGCTGCCGTCCGGGCTCTCGCCCGAGCACGCCGTGGCGATCCTCATGCCGGTCAACGCGGTCGCGATGGTGGTCTCGACCGTCCTCGGCGGCTGGCTCTCCGACCGTTACGACCGGCGCAAGCTGTTCGTCGGGGCGTCGGCGGCTCTCTCCGCCGCGGCCCTGGTCATCCCGGCCGTGTCGGCGGGCTGGACCGCGATGATCGTGTTCTCGGTCGTCAACGGCCTCGGCTTCGGCTGCTACATGGCGGTCGACACCGCGCTGGTCACCCTGGTCCTGCCGAAGGCGGAGGACGCCGCCCGCGACATGGGCGTCCTGAACGTGGCCAACGCAGGCCCACAGATCGTCGCCCCGTTCGCGGCTTCGCTGATCGTGTCGCTCAGCGGCGGCTACACCGCGCTGTTCCTGGCGGGAGCGGCACTCTCGATCGTGGGCGCGCTGGCGGTGCGCCCGATCGGATCCGTGCGCTGAGCTCGCCAACACCTTCGGCCCCGGGCCGGGCCCCAGCCTGACCGTGGCGTCCACCCCGGGGTCGCGCACACCCCCTGTCCGACAGCACCACCCGTTCCGAAAGGCATCACCGTGCAGCTCAACACCCGCACCTGGGGCGACGGCGACCGCGTCGCACTCCTTATCCACGGGATCATGGCCGACCACCGCACCTGGCGGAAGGTCGGCCCCGCGCTCGCCGACCGGGGCTACCGCGTCATCGCGGTGGACCTGCGTGGCCACGGGGCGAGCGGACGCGGCGAGTACACCGCCGACCTCTTCGCCGACGATCTCGTGGAAACCCTCCCGGCCGACGCCGAGTTGGCGATCGGCCACTCTCTCGGCGGGCTCTCCCTGTCGCTCGCCGCCGAACGGCTGCGGCCGTCCCGCGCCGTGTACTCGGACCCGGCATGGGCCGTCAACTCGCCGCAGGGCGAGGCGAGTTCCCAGAGCATCAGCCCGGACCTGTTCGCCCAGTTCAAGTCGGCGACCCGGGAGATGGTCGCGGGACTCAACCCACGCTGGGAGGACGAGGACGTCGACATCGAGTTGGAGACCTTGAAGGTCTGGGACGAGAACACCGCGTACGGCCTGGCCGCGATGTTCGGCGCGGATCTGGCCCCCGCGAAGGCCGTCGTGCCCTCGCTCGTCCAGTTCGCCGACGCCAGCTTCCTGTACGACGCCGCCGAGGCGGCCCGCCTCCGGGAGCGTGGCTTCGAGGTCCGTACGGTCAGGGGCGCGGGGCACACCATCCACCGTGATGACTTCGAGGGGTTCATGGCCTCGCTCGACGGGTGGATCTGACGTACGGCTACCGGTGCGGGGTCGGGGCGGGGACGGGCGGCAGGGTGTCGGCCCCGCGCCGCCCGGCCCCGTTTCCGACCCTGGGCCCCCATGGCCGACCCCGGGACCATTTCCGGCCCCGGGGTTCGGTCAGGCCGCGGGGCCCGGTCAGGCCGGGAGGGCGTCGACTGTCGGGACGACGGTGCCGAACAGGTCGGTGATCATGGTGAGTGCGGCCTGCTGGAGCGCCGCGGCGGGCAGCACGGTGCCGTCCGGGGCGGCGAGCGACCGGGTGGCGGTGGCCTCCGCGACGACCGTGGGCCGGTAGCCGAGGTTGAAGGCGCCCTGGGTCGTGTAGTTGACGCACATGTGGGTCATGAACCCGGCGATGACCAGCTCCTTTCCGCTGCCCGGGGCGGCCCCGAGCTCGGTGAGAACCTTCTCGAGCTCCGTCTGGTGGAAGGAGTTGGGGAAGTGCTTCACCACGACCGGCTCACCCTCCCTCGGGGCCACCTCGTCACTGAGGGCGCCGATGTGGGCGCGAATGTCGTACGGAGTGTTCTCCCCGCCGTCGTGAATGATGTGCACGACCGGGGTGCCCGCGGTGCGGGCCCGCTCCAGCAGCCGTGCCCCGGCCGCAAGCGCCTCCTCGACGCCGTCCAAGGCCATCACGCCGGTTCGGTAGGTGTTCTGGATGTCGATCAGGATCAGGACGGACTGGCTCAGCTTGGCCGGCTGATCGTCGAGGCCGACCACCTCGCGCAGGGGGGCGGAGGGGCGGGTCTGGGAGGGCTGCTGGGTGTTCATCGGGTGCCTTTCGTAAGGGAGTTGGTGCGGAGCGGAGGGGTTCGGGGGCATGGGCGCGCCCCGCCGTGCGGGCATGGCGAAGCCGTCCGGTTCGGCTCGGTTCGGTTCGGCTCGGTTCGGCTCGGCTCGGTTCGGTTCCGCTCGGTTCGGTTCGGTTCGGCTCGGTTCGGCTCGGCTCGGTTCGGCTCGGTTCCGCTCGGTACGGCTCGGTTCGGTTCGGCTCGGTTCGGCTCGGCTCGGTTCGGTTCGGCTCGGTTCGGCTCGGCTCGGTTCGGCTCGGTTCGGGCACGGCGAAGCCCTCGGGCTCGATTCCTCGATTCGGGGACAGCCGGCGGGGGCGCGGGGTGGGCGGCCGCGCTGGGCGCGCGCCGCAGCGAGAGGTAGGGGTCGGGCGGGGGAAAGGGCAGGGGTCAGGCGCCCGGGGTGCGGAAGCGGCGGCGATAGGCGGCGGGGGTGGTGGCGAGTTGGCGCCGGAAGGCCCGGTGCAGGGTCTCGACCGAGCCGAGCCCGGCTTCGCCCGCGACCTCGCCGAGCGCGCAGTCGGTGGTTTCGAGGAGCCGCCGGGCTGCCTCGACCCGGGCCGCCTCGATGTAGGCGGCGGGGCCCGCGCCGGTCTCCTGCTTGAAGACGCGGGCGAAGTGCCGTTCGCTCAGGCACATGCGCGCGGCGAGCGTCTGCGCCGACAGCTCGTCCCGCAGGTGGTCGGCGATCCACAGACGCAGCTCGTCGATGTCGCGCCGGGAGGTGGCGGGCCGGCTGAGCGGTACGGAGAACTGGCTCTGCCCACCCTGCCGTCGCAGGTACATCACCAGGTTCCGCGCCACCGCCAGGGCGACCTCCTCGCCCTGGTCCTCGGCGACGAGCGCGAGCGCGAGGTCGAGGCAGGCGCTGATCCCGGCACCGGTCCACATACGCCCCTGGTCGGTGCGGACGAAGATCGGGTCGGGGTCGACGGTGACGGCCGGGTGATCGGCGGCGAGTTGGGCGGCGGTCGACCAGTGGGTGGTCGCCGTCCGCCCGTCCAGCAGACCGGCCGCGGCCAGGACGTGCGCGCCGACGCACACCGACGCCACCCGCCGGGCGTGCGGGGCGGTCTCCTTCACCCAGGCCACGACGGCCTGGTCGACGCGGGCGACGGGCCCGTCGTCCGTCAGGTCGACCGCGCCGGGCACCAGCAGGGTGTCCACCCGCGCACCGACCTCCGCGAACGACAGGTCGGTCACCAGCCGCACACCCGCCGAGGTACGCACCTCGCCTCCATCGAGTCCGGCGAGCCGTACCTCGTATCCGGCACGGCCCGCGGTCTCCCGGTTGGCCAGGGAGAAGACCTCGGCCGGTCCGGTGACGTCGAGGAGGTCGACATCGGGGAAGACCGCGATGACGACCCGGTGCGAAGTGGGCATGGCCCCATCTTCACCGGCCTGCCCGATGGCCGCAATGACGATTCCCTGTCACATCCGGACACGGGCACTCTCTTGGCGAAGGCGGGCGTGCTGCGGAACTGCGGCGGCTGTGGGGCGCCCAGGAGCCGTTGTTGCCAGCGGCCGAGCAGTGCGAAAGTTTCCTACCGGGCCGCCGTCAAAATCACGCTCGTTGTGCGCCCAGCGCAACCCGACGGCCCACCGGCCGTAGTGCTGGACCAGGGCGTACGACATGGCGTCGGCCCAGGTTTCGGCCTCGCCGTGGCCCCAGGCGCACATCGCGGCGTCTCCCCGAGGGAGGTCCGGGCGGACAGGAACACACCGGGCCGGGCCGAGTGAGCGCACCCTCCGCGCCACCGACGCGTCGCCAAACGCGTGCAAGGCGGGGTCCGCCTCGTCCCGGGTCAGGGAGTGAGGAGCCAACTCAACGATCATCGCGCAAGCCTGCCACTGCCTTACGAGAGGGTTCACCGCACGGCAGGCGCGAGCCGTCACCGCGCCGGTCGTCACCACACCCGGTCGTCACCATGTCCGGTGGAGATACTCAATACAGGGGGGCGTTCTGAGGAACCGCCGGATACCGATGCGGCTCTTGTGCGTACGGAACGGTGGGCGGCTGGGCAGGGGCGGGGACCGTGAAGTAGTCGCTGTCCTTGGGGCGTTGGTCCGGGTGCGGGCGCCGCGGGCGCAGGGCGGGTTCCAGGTGGGGTATGTGTTTCGAGCAGTGGACGTAGGCTTCCTGCACCGTGATGCGGATCCACAGCTCGGGCCTGCGGCCCGGGGCGGAGTCCTCGGGAATGAGGGTATGGGGCGCGCACGGATCGTCGGCGGCCACCAGAGCGGCCGTCCCGTTGATGTGCAGCCCGATGTGGTGGTGGGTGAAATCCATGAAGAGCAGGCCGATATGGGGATTTTCCGCGATGTTGCCTGCGCTGGCGAGAACCCCGTTGCCCCGGTATTCCGGGTAGGTCAGGGTGCCGTCGTCGAGCACCGTGACGAATCCCGGCGGCCCGCCCCGGAAGCTCGCGTCGCAGTGGCCGACACTGCTGGCGGTCGAGATGAACATCATCGACTGGGCGCCGATGAAGTCACGCATCGCAGGGGTCAGGGACTGGTGCACCTGGCGCGAGTAGAAGGATTGGGCGCGTTCCTGCGTGGCGAGATGGGCCTGAAGGGCGCGTTCTCCTGGGGTCGGAGCGGGGTGAGAGGCAGTCACAGCGGTTCGTTCTCCTGGGGGTGTCGTGCCGCGGCAAGTGGGGTGTTGAGCACGGGAGTCTCAAGCGGGTCGTGGTGGATACGAGCCGTGGGCACGCCATCTCGTATCAGGGTGCGGGCGGCTTCGACGACCATGGCGGGGGGCCCGCACAGAAAGGCCTCGTGTTGGTCCCAGGGCCCGAATTCGCGCAGCACCTGCGGCAGTGTTCCCTCCCGTCCCACGATGCGCTGGTGGGAGACGGCGGCCCGGACCGAGAGCCAGTGCTGGCGCTGGGCCATGCGCAGCATGTCGTCCAGTCCGTAGAGTTCTTCCGCGGTGCGGGCGCCGATGAAGAGGTCGACGTACCGCCGAATGCCGGCGCGGGCGGCTTCCTCCAGGATGGCGCGGATGGGGGCGAGACCGGTGCCGCCGGCCACGCACACCAGGTCGCGGTCCTCGGCGGCTTTCAGTGACATGTCCCCCTGCGGCGGCCCGAGTTGGACGATGTCGCCCAGAACCGCGTGATGGACCAGGGCGCTGCTGACGGTTCCGCCGTCCACGGCACGGACGTGAAAGGTGAGCGTGTTGTCCGGGCGGGGGGCGTTGGCCGGGGAGTAGTGGCGCCACGCCTGCGGCCTCCACGGGGTTTCCATGCTGACGTACTGGCCCGCGGCATAGGAGTACTGCTGGTCGGGACGGACGGTGATTTCGGCGATGCCGTGGCCGCGGGGCAGGTGACCGACGATTTCTGCCTTCCAGGTGGCGGGCCGCTGCCGGCTGTCGTCCCGGGCCGCCAGGATCATCACGTGGGCTGCCGTGTTGTACGCGCGTGTCCATGCTGCGGCCATCTCGGGGCTCCAGGCAGGCCCGGCGTAACGGGCCACCGCCGCCAACAGGCATTCGCCGACCGCGGGATAGTGCGCGTCGACCGTTCCGAACTTGCGGTGGTCACGGCCCAGGAGCGAGCAGAACTGCACGAGCCGGTCCGGGTCGTCGACGAGCTCGATGATGCGCAGCAGGCCGCGGAGCAGTCGGTCGCGTTGCACGTCCATATCGGCGGGGAAGAGTTGGCGCACCTGGGGGAAACGGGCGAAGAGGATGGCGTAGAAGTACACCGTCATCTCCGCCGCCTGTGACTGGACGACTGCCAGGCCGGCACGTACCAGGGAGATCTCTTGGCTGGTCAGGCCCGTGATCTCTGACATGGGTGCGGGGTCCTGCGGCGGATGACCGGCAGGGATGGCCGAGGGCGGTGCAGAGGTCCTCGGTGTCGTTCTTCGGAGCACAGAGTTGTCGCAATCGTAGAGTCCGCCGTTTCAGAGCGCTGAACGCCGGATGGGCAGGTGCGTGATGGGTCAGTCAGCTCACCTTCCGGCTGGTAGCGGTGAGACGACAGTGGCCGCCTTCCCATAAATTAATGCGTCAGTCTTCTCGGATTCGTTACCGCCCGGCCTTGCCAGGGCGCGGCAATTGGGAACGAATGGGTCGTCCGGCATCACAACTGACTTATTTCACGTGGCTTTGGCTTCCGATTGCAGCCTAGTGTCCGTCCGCCTCCCTCCCGCTATGGAGCCGGGCTCACCCCATGGACGATATGGACGACATGGGCGACATGGGTGAATGGCCAAGTCGCTTTAGGGGGTGGCGATTTGGGCTGGGTCTCCTCAGCGGGGGTGGGACGAACCGCAGGGGGCCGCGCCCACCCCGGTGCTGCGCGGCGCCCCGCTCAGGCCGTTGCCCCGTCCGGCGCCGGCTCCCGCGTCTCCAGATACTCCTCATGGATCTCGCGCGGTCCGAACGGCCACACCTTCTCGAAGCGGGCCCACAGGGCGAAGGCGACGCAGCCGAGTACCAGCCAGGCCAGCGACCATTCGATGGGGTGCCGGCCGGGCGAGTTCTTGTCGGAGTAGCCGTAGATGGTGAGCCAGCCGACCAGCGCGACGAGGCTCGGCAGTGGGTAGAGCCACATCCGGTACGGGCGGCGCAGCCCGGGCTGCCGCTTGCGCAGCACGGTGACGGCGAGGATCTGGGCGAGGGCCTGCACGATGACCATGACCGTGGTGAGCAGCTGGATGAGGGTGGTCAGGTCGGTACGGCGGCCGATCATGAATCCGATGGCGGTGATGACGCCCATGGTGGCGAGGCCGAGCATCGGGAAGCGGTGGCGGGGGTGCAGCTTGGCGTAGGGGCGGAAGAACACCTTGTCGCGGGCGGCGTCGTAGGGGACCCGGGAGCCGCCGAGCAGCCCGGCGAAGACGGAGGCGAACGCGGTGATCAGGATGAGCACGGTCACCACGTCGGCGGCGCCCTTGCCCCAGGCCTTCTCCAGGACGGCGGAGGCGACCGAGGAGGAGGCGATGTCGTGGGGGTCCAGCATGCGGTGGTAGTCGATCACGCCGAGCGTGCCGATCTGGAGCAGCAGGTAGATCGCCATGATGCCGAAGATCGAGTAGATGATGGAGCGCGGAAGCGTCCGGCCGGGGTCCTTGATCTCGGCGCCCATGTACGCGGTGGTGTTGTAGCCGAGGTAGTCGTAGATGCCGATGGTGAGGCCCGCCGCGAAGCCGATCCAGAACTGACTGCTCGTCAACTCGAAGGCGCCCGCCGGGTAGTGGAAGGCGAGATGCGGGCTGAAGTCGGTGGCCGCGGCGATGATGACGAGGCTCACCGAGGCGATCATCACGACCCACATCACGGCGGTGATCCTGGCGATGTTCTCGATGCCCCGCCACAGCAGCAGGACCACGAGCGCGATGATGCCGAGCCCGATCAGGTCACCGGCGGTCCTGCCCAGATCCGGCGCGAGGTAGCCGAGGTACTGCACGAACCCGACAACACCGGTGGACATGGCCAGCGGGATGAAGAGCATCGCCGTCCACACGAACAGGAACGGCATGAGACGGCCGGTGCGGTACTGGAACGCCTGGCGCAGATAGACGTAGCTGCCGCCGGAGCCCGGCAGCGAGGCGCCGAGTTCGGCCCAGATCAGACCGTCGGCGAGCGCCAGGATCGCGCCGGCGACGAAGCCGATGACGGCCTGGGGGCCACCGAAGGCGGCGACCATCAAGGGGATGGTCACAAAGGGGCCGATGCCGCACATCTGGCTCATGTTGATGGCGGTGGCCTGGAAGAGCCCGATCCGGCGGACGAAGCCGCCGGCGGGCGGAGGGGTTGCGGACACGGGGTCCTCCCTGGCTGATGTCGGGCCTGGCTGGTGTCGGGAAAAGGAAGCTACTGCCGATACACCGGCGCGGGGACTCCCCCGGCAGGGGGCGTGATTAAGTTAGGTACCTTTACTTTCACGGTCAAGGGGTCGTCCGTGACCGGTGGCGGCCGATGCGTGAGAATGATGCGATGAGCAGCAGCGACGAGGGTGGCGACCTGCCCTGGAACCCGCAGCGGCAGCGCAGTTCCAACGAACGTCTGCTGCTCGACCGGCTCCGCGCGCAGGGGCCCGCATCCCGGGCCCAACTGGCGCGTGACACCGGCTTGTCCAAGCCCACCGTCTCCAGCGCGCTGGCCTCGCTCGAAGGGGCCGGTCTGGTGCGCGAGGCGGGCACCGTCGTCCCCGAACGCGGCCGTGCCGCGGTGCTCTACGCGCCCGATCCGAACGCCGGATACGCCCTCGGCATCGACATCGGCCGGGCCTGGCTGCGGGTCGCGCTGGCCGACCTCGACGGCACGGTCGTGGCCCGCTCCGAAGTGCGTAACCAGGCCCGCACGTCGGCCACCATGGCGGATCTGGTCGTCACCAGCGCGCACCGGCTCGTCGAGGCGTCGGGCGTGGACGCGGAGCGTGTCGCCCAGGCGGTGGTGGGCACGCCGGGTGTGTTCGACGCGGAGAAGCGGCGGGTGCGCTACGCCCAGCATCTGCCCGGCTGGGGCAGACCGGGCCTGTTCGACCAGATGCGCGAGCGCCTCGGCTTTCCCCTGACGGTGCACAACGACGCGAATCTGGCCGCGCTCGGCGAGTACACCTTCGGCATCGGCGCGGGCAGCAGGCTCTTCGTGTACGTCATGATCGGCACCGGTCTCGGCATGGGCGTCGTCAGCGAGGGCCGGCTCTTCACGGGGGCGCACGGCGGCGCCGGCGAGATCGGCTTCCTGCCGTGGCCCGGCCGGCAGAAGCCGGACACCCTGGAGGGCGCGGTCTCCGGGGACGCGGTCGTCGAGGCCGCCCGCTCGCTCGGGATGGTGGGCCCCCGCACCGCGAAGGATGTCTTCGACGCGGCGCGGGCCGGAACGCGTCCCGCGATCGAGGCGGTTCAGCTGGAGGGCGAGCGGATCGCGCACACCGTGGCGGTGGTCGCGGCCGTCCTCGACCCCGACCTCGTGGTGCTCGGCGGCGGCGTCGGGCACAGCGCAGACCTGCTGCTGCGCCCCGTTCGGGAGACGTTGCGTATGCTCACGCCACTGCGGCCGAAGGTGGCGCCGAGTTCGCTCGGGGAGGACGCGGTGCTGCTGGGCGCGGTCGCGACGGCGCTCGGCACGGCGCGGGACGTGGCCTTCGAACGGCGCGCGGCGCACTGACGATGCCGGGATCGTTCCCCTCCCGGTGCGCGCGGCGCCCGGACGGCACCCGGACGGCCCGCTGCGTTTGACGTGCCGGCCCCGGCTGCCCAGTGTCGACCGCGCGCCCGTCGACCACTGGAGGAGAGTCCGTGAACAGCAAGACCTTCGTCTACGCCACCTACATCCGCGCCACACCCGAGCGGCTGTGGCAGGCGCTGACCGAAGCGGCCTTCACCGAGCGGTACTGGGGCGTGCGCCTGGACAGCGACTGGACCAAGGGCTCACCCCTGGTGTGGACACAGGCGGGCGTCACCGTGGCCGACCCCGAGCAGGTCGTCCTCGTCGCGGATCCACCGCGCCAACTCGCCTACACCTGGCACACGTTCACCCCGCGATGGGCCGCATCGGTCGGCCTCGGCGAGGACGTACGGGCACGGATCGCGGCCGAGCGGCGGTCGTCGGTGACGTTCGCCGTCGAGCCCCGCAACGAGCAGGTGAAACTGACCGTCACGCACGACTTCGACCCGGGGGGTGTCGTGCACGGCATGTGCAGCGAAGGGTGGCCGACCGTCCTGTCCAGCCTCAAGACCTTCCTGGAGACGGGCGAGCCCCTTCCCGCTCCGTGACGCCGGGCGCGCCGTGAGAGCCCTCGGCCAACACAAGGTCGCCGGCCACGGTGCGCTGGGCGAGGACGCCGGTGCGGAAGTAGCCGTCCGGGGTGAAGCGCCGCTCGTTGTGGCCGGGCGCCCGGTAGTGGCCGCGCACCGTGAACGGGCCGCGGGCGAGGAGTTCGCCCCGCTCCCCCACGGGCACGTCGTCGCCGTCCGGGCCGACGACGCGGAGCTCGTCGGCGGGCGAGAGCGGACGGCCCCGGGTGGCGAACACGGTCGCCTCCGGATCGCCGGGCCGGGTGAGCGTGAGCGGCCCCTCGGCCATGACGAAAACCTGCTGGAGCCGGCAGCCCAGCTCGGGACCGACGCGTTCGGCGACGACCCGCTCCAAAACGTCCACTTCACCGACGACGCTCTCCCCGCCGACCTGGAGGACCCGCAGGCAGCTCACATCACCGTCGTACGAGCCGAGTTGAGCGAGCCAGCGCCGGGCGACGGCGGGGGTCACCGAGGTGAGGGTGACGCGCTCACGCGCGAGGGCCTCCAGGCATGCGGCGGGCTCGGGGCTGTCGGCCAGAACGACGGTCCCGCCGACGGAGAGCGTGCCCACGATGCCCGGGCAGCCCAGGACGAAGGGCGACTCGGCGGGCAGCACCGCGAGATACACGTCGTCCTCGGTGAGCGCGACGGACTCGGCGGCGGCCCGCACCTGGTAGCCGTAGTCGTGGTGGGTGCGCGGCACGAGGCGGAGCGTTCCGTCACCGTCTTCGGAGACCAGGAAGAACGCCACCTGGTCGGCGCTGAGCGTGAGCGCGGGGCCGGGCGCGGCGTCGAGCACGTTCAGCGGTGAGTACTGGCAGCCCACCCGGTCGGTCCGCAGGCCCCCGTACGGCGACGAGGTGCCGGGCTCCTCCCAGGTGAACACCCGTCGCAGGAAAGGCCGTTGGGCCGCGATCTCCGCGCACATCGCGGTGTGGTCGAAGCCCTGGTGCATGCCGGGACCGATGTAGGCGACGGCCTGGGTGACGCGTACGAGCTGGGTGACCTCGGGGCCGCGGCGGGTGAGCGGGCAGAGCACGGGGTACAGGCCGGCGCGCATCAGCGCGAACACGGCGACCACGACGTCGGGCACGTTCGGCAGCTGCACGACCGCCCGCTGCCCGGGTCGCAGGCCGCGCATCCGCAGCGCCGCCGCCATACGGTCCACGCGCCGGTTCAGCTGGGCGTAGGTGAGGCGATCGCCGCCGTGCACGAGCGCGGTCCGCGGCCCGTGCAGGTCGGCCGAGCCGCGCAGCAGGTCGTCCAGGGTGGTGCCGCGCCAGTGCCCGGCCGCCCGGTACCGGTCGGCGAACTCCTCCGGCCAGGGCGTGCAGCCCGTGAGCATGGATGGCATGCGCTTCCTTCCGTACCGAAGCGCCCGCGCGCACCGGTCCCCACCCCGCCATCCAATCCCCCGCGCTCCCCCGCCCTCAATACGCGTTCCCCACCACGGATGTGGCGCCGCCTCGGCCGAAGGTCCAACGGTCCCGGCTGACCAGCCGCCACTACGCGCCGCGCCGCCCCTGGGGGCGACACCCTCACATTCCGGTTCACGCGTTCACACGCGGCCGAGGACCGGCCAGAGCTGGGGGTCCTCGAAATTGAGGGCCCAGATGGTGGTGGTGCGGATGCCGTAGCGGCGGAGCACCGGCAGGTCGGCGGCGACGCCCTGAGCGTCCTGGTACCAGACCTGGCGCACGTCGTCGTTCTCCTCGTAGGTGAAGTGGGGTGTCTGGGATTCGGGGTCCAGGTGGTAGGGGATGCCCTTGGCGGTGCGCAGCGCCTCGGCCTCCCGCCAGGTGACGTGCCGGGTCGCGCCGCCGGTGACCCAGTCCCAGCCGTAGGCGGGCAGGCCCATCTCCAGTTTGGCGGCGGGGATCAGCGTGGTGGCGCGGCGCAGGATGTCGTCGTACCACTGGGGGGTCGCCAGCGGGCCCGCGGTGCCGCCCTGCCAGTGGAGGTCGTACCCCATGATGCGGACGGTGTCGGCGGCACGGCCGAGCGCCGGGTAGTCCCAGATGCGGCCGGTCGTCGCGGTCTGCGGCGACACCGTGAGCACGCACACTTTGCCCAACGTGTGCAGTTTCTCGCACAGTTGAGAGGCGAAGGACGCGTACGCGGTCCGTACGGCGGGGTAGTCGGCGTCGCCGGTCGGCGCGATGGACTCGTAGTCGATGTCGATGCCGTCGTATGTGCGGCTGCGCACGAGCGCGATCAGGGTGTCGATGTGCGTGGCCCGCAGCGCGGGGTCGGTGAGGATGCCGGCGAGTGCTCCGGGCTTCATCGTCTCCATGACGGTCGGCACGACTTTGATCTTGGCGGCGTGCAGCCCGTCGATGATGCGGCTCTCTCCCGCCCCCGGGTGGCCGTCGATCCGGTCCGCGGCCTTCGCCTGGTACCAGAACGGGCTGACGGTGTGCAGTTGGCCGGCGTGGCGCAACGCGTCCGCGTAGGCGCCCTCCTGGTCCCAGTACGGGAGCCACCCGGAGACGGTGCGCGGGAGCGGCGCGTCGGATGGCGACCGTGACGCTTCGGCGGAGGGCGGGAACGGTTCTTCGGCGGATGGCGACCGTGACGCTTCGGCGGAGGGCGGGAACGGCGCGTCGGCGGATGGCGACCGTGACGCTTCGGCGGAGGGCGGGAACGGCGCGTCGGCGGATGCCGTGGGCTGTACGAGTGCGGTGAGCAGGGCCGTGGCGGCGCACAGCACGGAGAGGCGCACGAGTGCGCCGGAGCGAAGGGCCATGGTGCCGAGCCTGCGGCCCGCTCGGCGTGCCCGCCCAACGGGTTGGGCCGTCCAGGTCCTACCGTGTGCGGATGACCGCATTCCTTGACGACCAGACAGAACGGCCCGCGCTGCCCGGCCAGTGCGGCCCGACGGCCACCACCGAGGCCGACCCGCACGAGGTGGGCGCCGTCCGCATGGGATACGCCCCGGACCGCGACGGGGACCCCGATCCGGGCGAGATCGTATGGACATGGGTGCCGTTCGAGGAGAACGACGGGCGCGGCAAGGACCGCCCGGTGCTCGTGGTGGCCCGCGAGGGCGCCGGCACCGTGCTCGCGGTGCAGCTGTCGAGCAAGCGCCACGACCACGACCGCGAATGGGTGCCGATCGGTGTGGGACCGTGGGACCGGGAGGGCCGCGAGTCATGGGTGGACCTCGACCGGGTGCTGCGGCTGCACGAGCGGGGCATGCGGCGCGAGGCGTGCGCGCTCGACCTGCCGCGCTTCACACTGGTCGCGGACCGGCTGCGGGAGCGGTACGGCTGGCGGTGAGCGGCCGGCCCTGTACGCGGGGCGCGAAAGCCTCCTCGAAGGCGCGCAGGGTGGCCCGATCGCGGGTGCGGTCGAGGACCGCGAAGACGACCTCGTCGAAGTGGCCCGCGAACCGGCCGTCCCCGGTGAGGTGGCGGCGGAACGCCTCGGCCACCCGTGCGGGGTCGTTGCGGAAGACCCCGCAGCCCCAGGCGCCGAGCACGAGACGGCGGTAGCCGCACAGGACCGCCGTCTCCAGGACCCGCTCGGCGCGCGCGTCGAGCGCGGGTCCGATGCGGTGGGAGTCGTGGGGCGTGCGGCTCCTGATCACGCCGGCGTTGGGCGCGGGCGAGGTGAGGAAACCGGCGCGGTAGGGCTCGTCGAGGAGCCGGCCGCGGTCGTCGCGGAAGACCGGGACGCCGGGTGAGTGGATGACCCGGTCGGTGTAGAACACATCGCGGTCCTCGCGGTGGTGGGCGTAGAACTCCGGCGCGCGCAGCAGCGTGGCGTACAGCGCGGAGGACCGGCAGAGCGCTTCCTCCTGGGCCTGGGCACCGTTGAGGAAGCCGCCGCCGGGGTTACGGGCGGAGGCGAAGGTGAGGACGGCGACCCTGCGCTCAGCGTCGGCCCCAGCATCGCGCTCGCCCTCGCTTCCGGTCACCATGCGGCGGGCCGCGTCCAGGCTGCTCTCGCCGGTGACCTCGACGCGGGTCGCCCGGTCCCGGCCGGGGGTGACCGCGAGCGGGTCGGGTCCGTACAGGGCGGTGCCGGCGAGGGCGGCGGCCACCGGCCCGGCGATCGACACGTCGCGGCCGTTCTCGCTCCGGTAGCGGCCGCCGTCGGTGATCTCCACCGTGTGGCGGGCGATCCCGCGTAGTGGTGCACTCATGAGAGGCATCGTGTGCGTCCGCGGAAGACCGCCGCAAACGAATATCCGTCCGAAGAGGCACTCTTGTGCGATGCGGCGGCGGCGTCTTAGGTGGGACGGCATGTGTTTGACCGGACCCAGGGAAGGTGGGCTTTCACTCATGACGTCACGGGAGTTGAGTGAGACCGCGGCCGACGATCTGCTGCGCGGCATCTGCTTCAAGACGGGCCCACCCCGCACCGTCGGCGTGGAACTGGAATGGCTGGTCCACGATCTGGACCGGCCCCGCGTCCGCGTCCCGCAGGAGCGTCTCGAAGCCGCCTACGCGGCCTTGCGCACAGTGGGACTGCGATCGGCGCTCACCGTCGAACCCGGCGGTCAGCTGGAGCTCAGCTCGCTGCCCGCCGCATCCCTCATGGAGTGCGTCTCCGGCGTTTCCTCCGACCTCACCGCGGCGCGCGCCACGCTGCGCGGGCACGGGCTCGCCCTCGTCGGCCTCGGTCAGGAACCCTGGCATCCCCCGCGGCGCATCCTGCGTCAGCCGCGGTACGAGGCGATGGAGGCCCATCTCGACCGCACGGGGCCGGCCGGCCGGGCCATGATGTGCTCTTCGGCCTCCGTCCAGGTCTGCATCGACGCCGGGTACGAGGAGCCCGGTCCGCTCGGTTTCGGGCGCCGCTGGCTGATGGCTCACCTGCTGGGCGCCGTTCTGGTCGCCGCGTTCGCCAACTCCCCCGTGCGGGAGGGCGAGTCGACCGGCTGGCGTTCGACCCGGCAGGCCAACTGGACCGACCTCGATCCGGTGTGCGCCCTCGCCCCGCCGCTCGACGCCCCGCCGCGCGCGTCCTGGGCCGCGCATGTGCTGGACGCCCCGGTCATGTGCGTACGCGCCGAAACGGGCCCGTGGTCGGCGCCGCCGGGGCTCACCTTCCGGCAGTGGCTGCGCTCCGGGGTGCCGCGACCGCCCACCCGGGACGATCTCGACTACCACCTGACCACCCTGTTCCCGCCCGTGCGGCCGCGCGGCCATCTGGAACTGCGCATGATCGACGCCCAGCCCGGCGACGACGGGTGGACCGTTCCGCTCGCCGTGACCAGCGCGCTCTTCGACGATCCGGAGGCGGCCGAAGTCGCCTACCGCACCGTCAAACCCCTTGCGGAGCGGGCCGGTTCGCGGCCGGCGCCGCGCAATGCGCTGTGGCGGTCGGCGGCCCGTGACGGGCTCGCCGACCCCGAGCTGCGCGAGGCCGCCACGGCCTGCTTCACGGCGGCGCTCGACGCGCTCCCCCGGCTCGGCGCCTCGCGCGCGCTCCAGGACCGGGTCGCCGCGTTCACCGACCGTTATGTCGTACGGGGCCGATGTCCGGCCGACGACACACCCTCGCCCGCCCCACCGGAGGACCTCCACACATGACCGACCCGGAGCTGCTCAGGCAACGCGCCCTGGCAGCGCTCACAGCCGCGCGCGCCCGCACCGGCGCGCTCACCAGTGTCGACGACCCCGAACTGACCGCCCAGCACTCGCCGTTGATGTCCCCGCTCGTCTGGGACCTCGCCCACATCGGCAACCAGGAAGAGCAGTGGCTGCTGCGGGCCGTCGCCGGACAGGACGCGATCCGGCCCGAGATCGACTCCCTGTACGACGCCTTCGAGCATCCGCGTGCCGCCCGCCCCACTCTTCCGCTGCTGGCCCCCGCCGAAGCGCGCCGCTACGCCGCCGACGTCCGGGGCCGTGCACTGGACGTCCTGGAGCGCACCCCGCTGCACGGCGGTCCGCTGACCGCCGCCGCGTTCGCCTTCGGGATGATCGCCCAGCACGAACAGCAGCACGACGAAACGATGCTGATCACCCATCAGCTGCGGCGGGGACCTGCCGTGCTCACCGCGCCGGAGCCCGCGTCCGGCACCACCGAGGGCCTGCCCGCCGACGTACTCGTCCCCGGCGGCCCCTTCACGATGGGGACCTCCACCGAGCCCTGGGCGCTGGACAACGAGCGCCCGGCGCACCAGCGCGTCGTGCCCGCCTTCCACCTGGACACGACCCCGGTGACGTGCGGCGCCTACCTCCGCTTCATCGAGGACGGCGGCTACGGCGACAGCCGCTGGTGGGAGCCGGCCGGCTGGGCGATGGTCCGCGAGCACGGCCTTGAAGCGCCGCTGTTCTGGCGGCGTGAGGGCGGCCAGTGGCTGCGCCGGAGGTTCGGGGTGACCGAACCGGTCCCGGCCGACGAGCCGGTCCTGCACGTCAGCTGGTACGAGGCCGACGCGTACGCCCGCTGGGCCGGGCGCCGGCTGCCGACCGAGGCGGAGTGGGAGAAGGCGGCCCGCCACGACCCCGCGTCCGGCCGCTCGCGCCGCTACCCCTGGGGAGACGCCGACCCGGCCCCGGCCCGCGCCAACCTCGGCCAGCGCCATCTGCGCCCGGCGCCGGCCGGAGCGTATCCGGATGGCCAATCACCGCTGGGGGTACGGCAGTTGATCGGCGACGTGTGGGAGTGGACGTCGAGTGACTTCCTGCCCTACCCGGGCTTCGTGGCGTTCCCCTACCGCGAGTACTCGGAGGTCTTCTTCGGGCCCGGCCACAAGGTGCTGCGCGGCGGGGCGTTCTCGGTGGACGAGGTCGCCTGCCGGGGAACCTTCCGCAACTGGGACCTGCCGGTGCGGCGGCAGATCTTCGCGGGCTTCCGCACCGCAAGGGACGCGGACTGATGTGCCGTCATATCGCCTACGTGGGCGTGCCGTTGACGCTCGCTGAGCTGCTCGTGCGGCCTGCCGACGGCCTCTACCGGCAGTCGTGGGCGCCCCGCCGTCAGCGCTACGGCACGGTCAACGCCGACGGCTTCGGCGTCGGCTGGTACGCCGGGGACGATCCGGTACCCGCGCGCTACCGGCGCACCGGCCCCATCTGGGCGGACCCCAACTTCGCCGACCTCGCCCGGGTGGTGCGCACCGAAGCGCTGCTCGCGGCAGTGCGGGACGCCACCGAGGCGGGGGCCGACGGCGAGGCGGCGGCCGCGCCGTTCTCCGCGGGGCGCCTGCTGTTCAGCCACAACGGCGCCGTACGCGAGTGGCCGCGCAGCGCGGCCCCGCTCGCCGAGCGCCTGCCCGCGCGGGCGCTGCTCGGCCTGGAGGCCCGGTGTGACTCCGCGTTCGTCTGGGCGCTGGTGCTGCACCGCCTCGACCGGGGCGAGGCGGCGGGCGACGCGATGGCCGACACGGTCACGGATGTGGCGGCCGCCGCACCCGGCTCGCGTCTGAACCTGCTGCTCACCGACGGCGAGACGATCACCGCGACCGCGTGGGGCGACACCTTGTGGTTCCGTCACACACCCGGCCGCTCCACCGTCGTCGCCTCCGAACCGTACGACGACGATCCGCACTGGCGCGAGGTGCCCGACCGCACGCTGCTGCGCGCCGACCGAACCGATGTCCAGCTCACCCCCCTCAAGGAGCCCCAGTAGTGCGCCCGTTCCAGTTGACCCGCACCCTGCCCGAGGACGCCACCGGGGCCGCACTGCGCGCCGATGTCCTGCACGGGCTCACCCGTACACCCAAGTCCCTTCCGCCCAAGTGGTTCTACGACGCGCGGGGCAGCGAGCTGTTCGAGGAGATCACCCGCCTGCCCGACTACTACCCGACCCGGGCCGAGCGCGAGATCCTCGGCCGACGTGCGGCGGAGATAGCCGGGGCGACCGGGGCCCGCACCCTGGTCGAGCTGGGCTCCGGATCGTCGGAGAAGACCCGGCTGCTCCTGGACGCGCTGCCCGCGCCGCTCACGTATGTGCCGGTCGATGTGAGCGAGAGCGCTCTCAGCGGAGCGGCGCAGGCCCTGCTCACCGACCACCCGGGGCTGCGCGTGCACGCCCTGATCGCCGACTTCACGCAGGTGCTCGAACTGCCCGAGGCGCCGGGGCCCCGGCTCGTGGCGTTCCTCGGCGGCACCATCGGCAATCTGCTGCCCGCGCAGCGCGCCGAATTCCTCACCTCGGTGCGGAAGTTGATGGCGCCGGGCGACTCGCTGCTGATGGGGACGGACCTGGTGAAGGAGGAGTCCGTTCTCGTCCGCGCCTACGACGACGCGACGGGTGTCACGGCGGCCTTCAACAAGAACGTGCTCAGCGTCATCGACCGTGAACTGGGCGCCGACTTCGACCCGGACGACTTCGACCATGTGGCGCTGTGGAACCGTGAGGAGGAGTGGATCGAGATGCGACTGCGGGCGCGCCGCGAGGTCACGGTGAAGATCCCCGAACTCGACCTGGCCGTCTCCTTCGCAGCCGGCGAGGAGCTGCGCACCGAGGTGTCCGCGAAGTTCCGCGAGGAGGGGGTACGGGCCGAGCTGACGGCCGCCGGGTTCGTACCGTCGCACTGGTGGACGGATGACGCCGGGCGGTTCGCGCTCTCGCTGGCGACGGCGGGCTGAGCCCGGGCGGGGCCCCACTCGGCATCCGACCGCGGGGCCCCGCCCGGTGGCGGGTCGGCGGGGCCCCGCTCGGTGGCGGGTCAGTGGCCTCCCGCCACCGCTTCCAGGACGAACACCGGGATCTCGCGGTCGGTCTTCTTCTGGTAGTCCGCGTAGTCGGGGTAGGCCTCGACGGCCCGCTCCCACCACAGCGCCTTCTCCTCTCCCGTCACCTCACGGGCCGTCATGTCCCAGCGCTCGGTGCCGTCCTGGAGCTCGACCCGGGGGTCGGCGACGACGTTGTAGTACCAGACGGGGTGCTTGGGCGCGCCGCCCATCGAGGCGACCACCGCGTACCGGCCGTCGTGCTCGACCCGCATCAAGGGCGTCTTGCGGATCTTGCCGCTCTTGGCGCCGCGCGTCGTGAGCATGATGACGGGCATACCGCGCATCGTCATCCCTTCCCGGCCGCCTGATCGCTCGATGGCCTCGACCTGCTCGCGCGCCTGCCTGCTGGGGCTCGGCTCGTACTCGCCGTCGAGAGGCATGGTGGGGGTCCTTTCGTCAGTGATGCGCGGGCCGGCCCGGCTTCGGCCGGCTCCCGGACAACGCCGGTGGTTGGTTCCGTCTTCCCCTCGGGGGAGCCCACACCCTTGCAAGGCACCGCCGTACGGGGCCAGGAAGGCCGGATCCGGACGCTTGTTCGTACAGCGGTGCGGGCAGCAGGACCGGGTGCCCTGCTCCACGCCGTACGAGCTCCCGCAGCGATCGGACCGACTCCCGCAGACTCACCCGAGGACGTGCCTTCGATGGCGACTCCGCCCGCTTCTTCCCCTGCCCCGCAGCACCCGCGAACCCATCCGTACCCTGCCCGTCCGCGCCGTGCCCGTTCGGCCTGGTCCGGAGTGCTCATCGGGGTGGGCATCGCGGCCTTCGTGGATGAGACGGTCTTCCACCAGCTGCTGCACTGGCACCACTTCTACGACCGCTCGACGCCGGACATCGGCCTGGTCTCGGACGGCCTTTTCCACGCCTTCGGCTGGTTCGCCGTCGTCATCGGAATGTTCATGGTCGCCGATCTGCGCCACCGCGCGGCCCTCGCGGGACGCGCGGTGGCCGGGGGCGTCCTGGCCGGCGCGGGAGGGTTCCAGCTGTACGACGGCACCGTCCAGCACAAGCTGATGGGGCTGCACCAGATCCGGTACCACGTCGACCTCACCCCGTACGACCTCACCTGGAACATCCTCGCCGTGGTGTTCCTCGCGGCCGGCGCCCTGCTGCTCCGGTCCGCCCGGCACGCCAACACCCCAGCACACGTCAACGCCCCCTCATGAGTGGGGAGTTGATTACACATCAGCACGGGGATGGGCAGCCCGGTGCGGCCGCGCTGCTCGCGGCGGGGATCGCGCTGGGCGGCGGGACGGCGTATCTGCTCGCGGCGGCCCGGCTCCGACGCCGCGGGGACCGCTGGCCGCCCGTACGGGACATCTGCTGCGCGGCGGGCGCGGCGGTCCTGATCGCGGCGGCGCTCGCCACGCCTCCCAGCGGGCCCTTCACGGCCCATATGGTGCAGCATCTGGCCACCGGGATGGCGGCCCCGCTGCTCATCGCCGTGGCCCGCCCGGTCACGCTCGCCCTGCGCTCCCTGCCCCCGCCGCCCCACCGCGGGCTCCTTGCCGTGCTGCGCTCACGGCCGGCCGCCCTGCTCGCGCACCCGGTGACGGCCGCGCTGCTCGATGTGGGCGGCCTGTGGCTGCTGTACCGCACCTCGCTGTTCGCCGCCGCTCACGACCGGCCGTGGCTCGCGGTCTTGGTGCACGTCCACGTCTTCGCGGCCGGGCTGTTGTTCTCGGTCGCCCTCTGCGCGCTCGACCCGCCGGCGCACCGCCACGGGACGGTCCTCAAGGCGGCCGTGCTCGTCGGTGCGGGCGGCTCGCACTCCGTCCTCGCCAAGACCCTGTACGCCGCTCCCCCGCCCGGCACCCGCTTCGCGCCGGGCGATCTCGCGGCCGGCGCGGAGGTCATGTACTACGGCGGCGACCTGGTCGAGATCGCGCTCGCGGTCGCCGTCGCGCTCCACTGGTACACGTCGGGCAGCCGCCGCCTGGCCCGGGAGAGGCGGCGGGCGGCGGCCCGGCCGGTGCGGCCCGCCCCCTCAGCCTCGTGCGGTGAGTGACGCCGTGTGCGAGCGGACCTGCTCCGGCGTCAGATAGGCGTCGGTGTACTCGAAGTCCTTCAGCGTGGCCGGCTTCTGCGCCTGGAAGCCGGTGCGGACGAAATCGTCGCCCGCGACCGCGTTGAGCAACCAGTTGGTCAGCACCCGGGTCTTGGCGACATTGGTGCGCAGCGCCGACCAGTGGTAACCGCGCGCCACCGCCTGGGCGGGCAGGCCGCGCAGCTCGATGCCGAGCGGCTTGGAGACGGCGTCACGGCCGCCGAGGTCCACGACCAGGCCGAGGTCCTTGTGGGCGTAGGGCCGCAGCGGCTCGTTGCGCAGCGCGGCCACGATGTTGTCGGCGACCTTGGGTCCCTGGCGCATCGCGTGCTGTGCGGTGGGCGGGCAGAACGCGCCCTCGCCCTTGGCGAGGTCGGGCACCGCGGCGGCGTCGCCGAGCGCGAACACGCCGTCGAGTCCCGGCACGGTCATCTCGGGCGTGACCAGGAGGCGACCGCGTTCTGTCTCGGCCTCCAGGGTGCCCACGAGCGGGCTCGCGGCGACGCCCGCCGTCCAGATGAGGGTGCGGCACGGCAGGACACGGCCGTCGGTGAAGGTGACCTTGTCCGCGCCCGCCTCGGCGATGGAGACGCCGAGCGACACCTCGATGCCGCGCTTCTGCAGGATGTCCAGGGCCACCTTGCCGAGCTTGTCGCCGAGTTCCGGCATGAGCTTGGGGGCGATGTCGATGAGGTGCCACTTGATCTGCCGCGGGTCGAGCCGCGGATACCGCTTGAGCGCGTTCGTGGTGATCCGCTGGAGGCAGGCCGCGGTCTCGGTGCCGGCGTATCCACCGCCGACCACGACGAAGCACAGGCGCGAAGCCCGCTCGTCGTCGTCCGCGCTCGCGTCGGCGAGGTCGAGCTGGGAGATGACGTGGTCGCGGATGTACGCGGCCTCCGCGAGGGTCTTCATGCCGCGGGCGTGCTCGACGAGGCCCGGGATGTCGAAGGTGCGGGTCACGCTGCCGGGAGCCATGACGATGTAGTCGTACGGCTGGTCGAGTGTCTCGCCGGTGATCTTGCGGATGACGCAGATCTTCGCCTTGGGGTCCACACCGATGGCGCCGCCCGGAATGATGCGGGTCCGGTGCCTGGCGCTGCGCCGCAGGGACACCGCGACCGACTGCGGGGTCAGCACCCCGGCCGCGACCTGCGGAAGCAGGGGCAGGTACAGCTGGTAGGAGAACGGCGTGACCAGCGAGATCTCCGCTTCTCCCGGGGTGAGGCGGCGTTCCAGACGCCGTACGCATTCGACCCCGGCGAAGCCGGCGCCTACGACGAGAATCCTCGGTCGTGCCACGGTGTGCGTCCTTTCCCTGGGACCTGCGAACGGGGCGAGTACTGAGCCGTCACTGCCCGAGTGCCCCCGACCGGTGTTCGTCAACACCTCCATAGTGATCAACGCAGCACCGCCGCACCACCGAATGCCCCGCCCCGGACACGCGAAACGGCGCCATCGCGCCGGATGGAGACCCGGGGCGGATGGCGCCGTTCGTGTGGTGCGTGCGCCGGCAGGCGCGCTGTGTGAGACGCGAGCGCCGGCAGGCGCGCTGTGTGAGACGCGAGCGCCGGCAGGCGCTCGGCGGGTGGGGCGTACGTCAGGCGTCGACGGTGCCGCTCTCGCTGATGACGACGTCGGCGCGCGGGGCACCGTTGGGGGTGCCCAGCGCCTCGATCTGCTTGACGAGGTCCTGGCCCTCGACGACCTCGCCGAAGACGACGTGCTTGCCGTCGAGCCAGTCGGTGACGACGGTCGTCACGAAGAACTGGGAGCCGTTGGTGCCCGGGCCGCGGTTGGCCATCGAGAGCAGGAACGGCCGGTCGTGCTTGAGCGAGAAGTTCTCGTCGGCGAAGGTGGCGCCGAAGATGCTCTTGCCGCCGGTGCCGTTGCCGTGCGTGAAGTCACCGCCCTGAAGCATGAAGTTCGGGATGACGCGGTGGAAGGAGGAACCGGCGTAGCCGTAGCCGTTCTGGCCGGTGGCGAGCTCGCGGAAGTTGCGGGCCGTCTCCGGGACGACGTCGTCGAAGAGCCGGAAGACGATGCGGCCGGCCTTCTCGCCGCCGATGGTGATGTCGAAAAATACGTTCTGCATGGGCCCATCCTGTCATCCGCGGTCACCCGGCCTCATCGCGGCTCACCCCGACGCCCCCGGCCGAGGCGTGCACGGGGCCCGCTGCGTCTCACCGAACCCCGTGCGCCGCGCTGCCTTGCCGGACCCCGTGGGCCGCGGTGCCCTTCCGGACCCCGTGCGTTGCAGTGCCTCGCCGGACCCCGTGCGTTGCGGTGCACCGGGCCGCCGCCCCTCAGGGGAAGAGCAGGGAGGTGATCCGGTCGGAGGCGGCCTTCGCGGCCTTCTTCGGGTCGGCTCCGTCGAGCACCGCCGTCATGTACGGCTTGATGGGGTTGTCCGCCTCGACGGCCGCCCACTGCGGTGAGTTGGGGGTGGCACGGCCCCGCGTGGCGCCCTTGGCCATGGCCGCCGTGCCCGCCTGACCCTCGACCGCGGGGGCGAGGGTGGACTTGTTGGGTACGTAGTTCATGGTCATCGCCAGGTCGGTCTGCCACTTCTCGCCCGCCAGCGCCTCGACGACCTGGACGGCCTCGGTACGGTGCCCGGTCTTGCGCGGAATGATCAGGTCGGAACCGCCGGTGAACACCGCGCCCGGTCTCGCGTCGGTGGGCCCCGGGATCGGGAAGTAGCCCAGTTTGCCCACGAGGCCCGGATTCGCCTTCTGGATGGCCTTCGCGGCGCCGGGCACCGCGATCATCTGGGCCACCTTGCCCCGGGCGAAGACGCCGGCCTGCGGCGGGGTCTCCTCGTCGGCATTGCGCGGCCCCTTGCCGAGCGCCTGGAGCTGCTTGTAGAACTCCATGCCGCGCAGCGCGGCCGGGCTGTCGAGGGTGCCCTTCCAGTCGCCGGTGTCCTCCTGGGCGAGCTCGCCGCCCTCGTCCCAGACGAACCCGGCCAAGGTGTACCAGTCCTGGCCTGCGAGGTAAATCCCTTGATCCTGGCTGGAGTTGAGCTTCGCGGTGTCGGCGAGCCACTCCGCGCGGTTCTTCGGCGGCTTGGCGATCCCGGCCGCCGCGAAGAGGTCCTTGTTGTAGATGACGACGCGGTTGGCGGCGTACCAGGGGATGCCGTACTGCATGCCGTCGACGTTTCCGGGCTGGGCGAGGCCAGGCAGCCAGTCGCTGCTGCCCCAGTCGCGCAGCGACTCCAGGGTCATGTCGAGGAGGCCGCCGCTCGCCGCGTACTGGGGGACCTGGGTGTTGCCGACCTCGATGACGTCCGGTACGTCACCGCTGCCCTGCAGAGCGGCCGTGATCTTCTCGCCGATTCCGGTCCACTCCTGGACGCGGATGTCGAGCTCGACGCCGTCATGGGCCTTCTCGAAGCCCTGCTTGAAGCGCTGCACGAAGTCGTCGGACGCGCTGTTCTTCATGAGCCACACCGTGATCTTGGTGGTCTTCCCACCGAACCCCGGCAGGGCGCCGCAGCCGCTGAGGGCGCAGAGCGAGACGAGCGCCAGGGAGCAGGCGAGGGTGCGGCGGATCTTCACGAGAGGTCACCTTCTGCGTGTGGGCAAGCAGTCATGACCCGACGTGGGGGAAGCACGGTGGCTTGTTCGGGTGCGCATCGTGAGTTTGGTATGGACCAATGAGGTGGTCAAGCCCCGGCGAGACCGAACTTTCCGGCCATCCAAGGGCGGTCGCGTCCGGCGGGGAGCGCCCGGGACGAGCCAGGTGCGGGCCGCTGTCTCGCGGAGCGCGGCCGAGTGGGGCACGGTGGAGGAATGCGACGAGAGGAGAGCACCTCCATGTCCAACCACACCTACCGCGTCAGCGAGATCGTCGGCACCTCCCACGAGGGCGTGGACCAGGCCATCCGCAACGGGGTGACCCGCGCGGCCCAGACCTTGCGCAATCTGGACTGGTTCGAGGTGACCCAGGTGCGCGGGCACATCGAGAACGGCGTGATCGAGCACTACCAGGTCGGCCTCAAGGTCGGCTTCCGGCTGGACGACGACGCGGAGGTCTGACTCCGACGGCCCCTGGGCAGATGACTCCTCGGCCGGGCCGGACTGGGGCTGGGCTGTGTCCAGGCGCCCAGCTGCCGGGCCGGGCTGGGGCTGGGTCATGCTCAGGTGCGGCCCAGCTGGGGGCTGGGCCGTACTCAGGTGCGGCCCTCGTGCTCCTGGGCGTCCTTCAGGGCCTCGCTCGCGCCGGTCCAGCGCGCCCGTACGACACGGAACCCCGCTTGCTCGGCGGCGTCGCACACCAGCTCGTCGTCGTCGACCAGCATCCGGATCTCGCGGCCGCGGCCCAGCCGGCGCAGGAGCTCCAGTTTGGTGAGGCGGGCCGGGCGCCGGTCGTCGTTGCGGCGCATGTGTACGGGACCGTCGGGCAGCCCCTGTGCGGCGAGCCACTCCACGGTGTCGTCGCGGCACCGCTCGGGCCGCCCGGTGAGGTAGACGACCTCGCACTCCTTCGCAGCGTCGCGGCACAGCGTCACGCCCTCGGACAGTGGCGGGTCGGCGGGGGCCGCCGCGAAGAACGCCTCCCAGTCGCGCGGCCGCCGGTCGAGGAAGCGCTGACGGTGGGAGCTGTCGGCGAGCGTGCCGTCCAGGTCGAAGACGGCCAGGGGCCGGGTTCTGTCGATCACACCGCCAAGGCTAGGGCCCGGCGGAGAGGCCGAGCTGGGCGCCCCTGGCAAGGGGGGCAGGGCGGGGCGCCGGGTCCGGTCGGACCGGCCGCGGGAATCCTGGGGCGGCGCGGGTGTTGAACCCTGTGTGAGCTCACTGATCGCGACGACCCCCTTCTCCGTACTCGACCGCTCGCGCGTCCGCGCCGGTCACGACGGACCGCAGGCGCTGCGGGACACCGTGGCCTTCGCCCGCGAGGCCGAGCGGCTCGGGTACCACCGCTTCTGGGTCTCCGAGCACCATTCGGTGCCCGGCGTCGCCGGCTCCGCGCCCACCGTGCTCGCGGCAGCCGTCGCCTCGGCCACCTCGACGATCCGGGTCGGCACCGGCGGTGTGATGCTGCCCAACCACCAACCCCTCGTGGTGGCCGAGCAGTTCGGGGTCCTGGAGTCCCTCTTCCCCGGCCGGATCGACATGGGGCTCGGCCGCTCGGTGGGGTTCACCGACGGGATCCGCAAGGCGCTGGGCCGCGGCAAGGAGGACGCCGACGACTTCGGCGCGCAACTGGCCGAGCTGCTCGGGTACTTCGACGGAAGCCAGCGGGTTCACCCCCAGGTCCACGCGCATCCGGCGGAGGGCCTCGCGGTGCCGACCTTCGTGCTGGCCACGGGCAAGGGCGCCCGTGTCGCGGCGGAGGCCGGGCTTCCGTTGGTCATCGCCAATGTGCGCGGCGAGGAGACCATGCTGAGGGCCATCGAGGACTACCGCGAGGCGTTCCGCCCGTCCGCGCAGGGGGAGCGCCCGTACGTCGTGGTGTCCGGCACGGTCGCGGTGGCGGACACGACCGAGGCCGCGCGCCGGTTGCTGCTTCCGGAGGCGTGGTCGACGGCGTTCTCCCGCACGCGGGGGGCGTTCCCGCCGCTCTCCGCGCCGGACGATGTGATGGCGCAGACCATGAGCGACCGCGAGCGCACGCTGTTCGACGAGGCGCTGGACCGCCAGATGTACGGGACGCAGGATGAGGTGGCCGAGGCGCTGGAGAAGCTTCTCGACCGCAGCGGGGCGGACGAGTTCCTCGTCACGACGAGCACGTACGATCGCGGGGCGTGGCTCGACTCGTACGGCAGGCTGGCGCGGCTGGCAGGAGCCTGACGAATCGCACGCCGCTCAGCTGCTCGATGCCGGGCAACATGCCCCCGGGCGAGCTCCGTTCACGCCGGAACCGGGGTCTGGAGCGGCCTGCGCCTTGAGCCCCGGCTGCGGATCGTACACGGCTGGTCGCGCAGTTCCCCGCGCCCCTAGGTCAGCTGCCCCTGGGCTGGGCGCCCAGTCGAGGCGATCTCAGCCCGTCCGGCGATTGAGGACGAGGGCGGGGTTCGCGGCGCGCTTCGAAGATCGCTCGAGCGGAGCCACCCGTAGGATTCCGGTATGCAAAGCCCCTCTGACCCGTTCGTCCGTGTCCGTGGCGCCCGCGAGCACAATCTGCGCGGGGTGGACGTCGACATCCCGCGCGACTGTCTCGCGGTGTTCACCGGTGTCTCCGGGTCGGGGAAGTCCTCGCTGGCGTTCGGCACGATCTACGCCGAGGCGCAGCGCCGCTACTTCGAGTCGGTCGCGCCGTACGCACGGCGCCTGATCCATCAGGTGGGTGCGCCGGCCGTCGGTGAGATCTCGGGGCTGCCCCCCGCCGTCTCCCTCGAACAGCGCCGCTCGGCCCCCTCCTCGCGGTCGTCGGTCGGCACGGTGACCACGCTCTCCAACTCATTGCGCATGCTGTTCTCCCGGGCGGGCGACTACCCGCCGGGCGCCGGGCGCCTCGATTCGGACGCGTTCTCCCCCAACACGGCCGTCGGCGCGTGCCCGGAGTGCCAGGGGCTCGGTCGCGTCCACCGCACCAGCGAGGAGCTGCTCGTCCCCGATCCCTCGCTGTCGATCCGCGAGGGTGCGATCGCCGCGTGGCCGGGGGCTTGGCAGGGCAAGAACCTGCGCGATGTGCTCGACACGCTCGGGTACGACGTGGACCGGCCCTGGCGGGAGCTCGACCGGAGCGACCGCGATTGGATCCTGTTCACCGACGACCAGCCGGTGGTCACGGTGCACCCGGTGCGGGACGCCGACCGCATCCAACGCCCTTACCAGGGAACGTATTTCAGTGCCCGCCGCTATGTGATGAAGACGTTCGCGGAGAGCAAGAGCCAGACGCTGCGAGCGAAGGCCGAGCGCTTTCTGACCGCGACCGACTGTCCGGTCTGCGGTGGCGCCCGGCTGCGTCCCGAGGCGCTCGCCGTCACCTTCGCGGGCCGCACCATCGCCGACCTGGTGGCGCTTCCGCTCACCGCGCTGGCCGCGTTGCTGCGCGAGACGGACGGCGGCCCGACCGCGGCCGCCGTCACCGGCGACCTCCTCTCCCGCATCGCCCCGGTCGTCGAACTGGGCCTCGGCTATCTGAGCCTGGACCGCACCGCGCCGACACTCTCGGCTGGCGAGCTGCAACGCCTGCGGCTCGCAACGCAGTTGCGCTCCGGGCTCTTCGGCGTGGTGTACGTCCTGGACGAGCCGTCGGCGGGGCTGCATCCGGCCGATACCGAGGCGCTGCTCAGGGTGCTCGACCGGCTGAAGGCCGCGGGCAATTCGGTGTTCGTGGTCGAGCACCATCTTGATGTGATGCGGAACGCGGACTGGCTGGTCGACGTGGGCCCGTTGGCCGGCGAGCACGGCGGCCGGGTCCTGCACAGCGGGCCGCCGGCCGAGCTCGCCCGCGTCGAGGAGTCGGCGACCCGGCGCTACCTCTTCGACCGCGCCCCGGCGCCGCGCCGCACGGTCCGCGAGCCGCGCGCATGGCTGGAGCTGACCGGCGTGACCCGGCACAATCTGCACGGCGTCGACGCGGCGTTCCCGCTGGGGGTGTTCACCGCGGTGACCGGGGTCTCGGGCTCGGGAAAGTCCACGCTGGTCGACGCGATCAGCGACCAACTCCCGGGTGTGGGACGGATGGTGAGAGTCGACCAGAAGCCGATCGGCCGCACGCCGCGCTCCAATCTGGCGACGTACACCGGCCTCTTCGACGTCGTACGCAAGCTGTTCGCGGAGACCGGCGAGGCGAAGGCGCGCGACTACAAGGCGGGCCGGTTCTCCTTCAACGTGGCAGGCGGGCGGTGCGAGACCTGTCAGGGCGAGGGGTTCGTGTCGGTGGAGCTGCTGTTCCTGCCGAGCACGTACGCGCCCTGCCCGGACTGCCACGGCGCGCGCTACAACCCCGAGACCCTCGAAGTCACCCATCGGGGCCGCACCATCGCCGAGGTTCTCGACCTGACCGTGGAGGCGGCGGCCGACGTCTTCGCCGACACGCCCGCCGCGGCGCGCAGCCTCGGCACCCTGCTCGACGTCGGACTCGGCTACCTGTGCCTGGGCCAGCCCGCGACGGAACTCTCCGGCGGCGAGGCCCAACGCATCAAACTGGCAACGGAGTTGCAGCGCACCCACCGCGACCACACCCTGTACGTCCTGGACGAACCGACCACGGGCCTGCACCCGGCGGACGTCGAGATCCTGCTGCGCCAACTCCACGGCTTGGTGGACGCGGGCCACTCGGTGATCGTCGTGGAACACGACATGACGGTGGTGGCGGGCGCGGACTGGATGCTCGACATGGGGCCGGGCGGCGGCGACGAGGGCGGCCGCGTGGTGGCCACGGGCCCCCCGGCCAAGGTGGCTGACACCGGCCTTGGCCGCACGGCGCCGTATTTGGCGAAGGCGCTGGCCTGACCTTCTCACCCCAGAGGCGCGAGGCGCGGAGCACCGCTCTCCTACGCGGGTGTCACACAGTGGAACCCTGCCGGGGCACAGAGAAACACCTGGCCAGAGGGCCCTTTCGTCCGACGGCGGGCCTTCGTACTCGCAGCACACATATGGCACACATGCGGCTGCGGGCAGAGCCGGGGAGCTGTGCAAGATGTCCGCGAAGGACGAGCCGGCCCGGCGTCGGCACGACACCCTGATCGACTGCTTGGAGAGCCTGATGGGGGCTTCACTCAAGCCTCGCTGCCGGGGCTGCCACGGGAAGTTGATCCTGTGCAGCGGCGATCTTGAGGGCTTGGGTGAGCTGAACGACGTCCGTCGTGCTGGACGCGAGGCTGGGTGGAGCGGCGCCAGGGAAGACTCCCCAAAGCGGGTGTCGTTCAGTTCGCCCCAGGCGACCGGTGTGTCGCGGTCGCACTCCGCGCGACCGTTCGCCCCGACTCTCCTCCCCCGCAGGCCAGTTGGACTCCGCAGGCCCTCGGAGCAAAGCCCGCGGAATTAATTGGCCTAGACCCTTGACCGGCACCTGGTCCAGACCAATCATGGGGCGTCCGCACCCTTCTCTCACCCCCGTCGGAGAGCCCCGATGAGACGCCCGAGATCCGTTCGCGCCCTGCTCGCCACGCTCAGTACCGTCGCCGCGTCCGCCGGCCTGGTCATCGGGGCCGGCGGTGCGGCGCATGCCGCCACCCCGCTGCCCGCCCACGTCTTCGCGCCGTACTTCGAGGCGTACTCCTCAGACAGCCCGGCCGATCTCGCGCAGAAGTCGGGCGCCAAGTACCTGACCATGGCGTTCGTGCAGGCCGAGGCCAAGGGGTCGTGCACGCCGTACTGGAACGGCTCGACCAGTCAGCCGATCTCGTCGTCCGTGTTCGGCGCCGACATTGCCACCATCCGTTCGCGCGGCGGTGACGTCATCCCGTCGTTCGGCGGGTACGCGGCCGACAACGGCGGCACGGAGATCGCCGACAGCTGCACCAGCGTGGACTCGATAGCCGCCGCGTACGAGAAGGTCATCACCACCTACGACCTGTCGCGGCTCGACATGGACATCGAGGACAACTCGCTGACCAACAAGGCCGGCATCGACCGCCGCAACCAGGCGATCAAGAAGGTGCAGGACTGGGCGGCGGCCAACGGGCGTTCCGTGCAGTTCTCCTACACCCTGCCCACCACCACGGGCGGTCTCGCGGACAGCGGGCTCGCGGTGCTCAAGAGCGCGGTCAAGTACGGCGCGAAGGTCGACGTCGTGAACATCATGACCTTCGACTACTACGACGGCGCCACGCACAACATGGCGAACGACACCCAGACCGCCGCCACCGGGCTCTTCAACCAGCTGGCCTCGCTCTACCCGGGCACGTCGTCCGCCCAGCTCTGGGGCATGGTCGGCGTCACCGAGATGCCGGGCATCGACGACTACGGGGCGGCCGAGACGTTCACCACCGCCGACGCGACCGCCGTCTACAACTGGGCCGTCGCCAAGGGCATCAACACGCTCTCCTTCTGGGCCCTCCAGCGCGACAACGGCGGCTGCCCCGGCACCGGCGGCTCGGACACGTGCTCCGGAATCGCCCAGGACACCTGGTACTTCAGCCACACCTTCGAGCCCTTCACCGGCGGCGGCGGGCCCGTCCAGGACGACTTCTCGGTGGGCGTCACCCCCGGCTCCGCCTCGGTCGCACCCGGCGGCTCCACCACCGCCACGGTGAGCACCGCCGTCACCTCGGGCAACGCCAAGTCCCTCGCCCTGACCACCTCCGGCGCCCCCGCCGGCGTGACGGCGACGCTCAGCCCGAGCTCCGTCACCGCGGGCGGCTCCGCCCAGCTCACCGTCGCCGCTTCCGCGTCGGCCGCGCCCGGCGCCTATCCGATCACCGTCACCGGTACGGCCGGCACCCTCACCCACTCGACGACCTTCACGCTCACCGTGTCCGGCCCCGGTGGCAATACCGGCGCGCTGGTCAACGGCGGTTTCGAAGCCGGCTCGCTCGCCCCGTGGACGTGCGACAGCGGCGCGGGTGTGGTGTCCAGCCCCGTGCACGGCGGCTCGTACGCGCTGAAGACCGCGCCCACCGCCGGCCAGACCGGTGAGTGCGCGCAGACGCTCGCTCTCGCCCCCAACACCAAGTACACGCTGAGCGGTTGGGTACAGGGCAGTTACGCCTACCTCGGGGTGCGGGGCGGCGCCACGGCCAGCACGTGGACCAACTCCAGCGGCTGGACCAAGCTGACCGTACCGTTCACGACCGGCGCCTCGGGCACCGTCACCGTCTACCTGCACGGCTGGTACGGGCAGGGCGCGGTGTACGGGGACGATCTGTCCGTCGCCTAGTCAAGCAGCGTAATCCGTACGTGAGTTGAGCGGCGCGCCCCCGGACATCACCGGGGGGCGCGCCCGCCCGCGTCAGCGGCCTGCCTTCTTCGCCTTCCTCGTCGCGCGCAGCCACTCCTTGTTCATGGCCGCGATCGACGGGAGCGGGATGCCCTTGGGGCAGGCCGTCGCGCACTCGCCCGTCAGGGTGCAGCCGCCGAAGCCCTCGGCGTCCATCTGCCCGACCATGTCCAGGACCCGGGTCTCGCGCTCGGGTGCCCCCTGCGGCAGCACGTTCAGATGGTTGATCTTGGCCGAGGTGAACAGCATCGCGGAGCCGTTGGGGCAGGCCGCCACGCAGGCGCCGCAGCCGATGCACTCGGCGTGCTCGAAGGCGAAGTCGGCGTCGGGCTTGGGCACCGGGGTGGCGTGGGCCTCGGGGGCGGCGCCGGTCGGCACGCTGATGTAGCCGCCGGCCTGGATGATCCGGTCGAAGGCGGAGCGGTCGACGACCAGGTCCTTGACGACGGGGAAGGCCGAGGCGCGCCACGGCTCGACGTCGATGGTGTCGCCGTCCGCGAAGGAGCGCATGTGGAGCTGGCAGGCGGTGGTCCTCTCGGGGCCGTGGGCGTCGCCGTTGATGACGAGCGAACAGGCGCCGCAGATGCCTTCGCGGCAGTCGTGGTCGAAGGCGACGGGCTCCTCGCCCTTGAGGATGAGTTCCTCGTTGAGCGTGTCGAGCATTTCGAGGAAGGACATGTCCGCGGAGATGCCGTCGACGGGGTAAGTGGACATCGCGCCGGGCGCGTTGGCGTTCTTCTGGCGCCAGACGCGCAGGGTGAGCTTCATGCGTAGCTCCGCTGAGTGGGGTGGACGTACTCGAAGACGAGGTCTTCCTTGTGCAGGACGGGCGCGGCGCCGGTGCCGGTGAACTCCCAGGCGGCGGCGTACGAGAACTCCTCGTCGCGGCGTTCGGCCTCGCCGGCCGGGGTCTGGGATTCCTCGCGGAAGTGGCCGCCGCAGGATTCGGCGCGGTGCAGGGCGTCGAGGCACATGAGCTCGGCGAGCTCCAGGTAGTCGACGATGCGGTTGGCCTTCTCCAGGGACTGGTTGAACTCCTCGCCGCTGCCCGGCACCTTGATCCGGCGCCAGAACTCCTCGCGGATCTGCGGGATCCGGTCGAGCGCCTTGCGCAGGCCCGACTCGGTGCGGGCCATCCCGCAGTACTCCCACATGAGTTCGCCGATCTCCCGGTGGAAGGAGTCGGGGGTGCGGTCGCCGTCCACGGCGAGAAGGAGGTTGAGACGGTCCTCGGTTTCGGCCACGGCCTCGGCGACCGCCGGGTGCGCGTCGGTGACGGGCTGCTGGTGCGGGTTGCGGGCGAGGTAGTCGTTGATGGTGGCAGGCAGGACGAAGTAGCCGTCGGCGAGGCCCTGCATCAGGGCGGAGGCGCCGAGCCGGTTGGCCCCGTGGTCGGAGAAGTTGGCCTCGCCGATCGCGAACAGGCCCGGCACGGTGGTCTGGAGGTCGTAGTCGACCCACAGTCCGCCCATGGTGTAGTGCACGGCCGGGTAGATCCGCATGGGGGTCGCGTACGGGTCCTCGGCGGTGATCCGCGCGTACATGTCGAAGAGGTTGCCGTACTTCGCCTCGACGGCCGCCCGGCCCATCCGCGCGATGGCGTCGGCGAAGTCGAGGTAGACCCCCTGCCCGCCGGGCCCGACCCCGCGCCCCTCGTCGCAGACGTTCTTCGCGGCGCGCGAGGCGATGTCGCGCGGCACGAGATTGCCGAAGGCGGGGTAGATGCGCTCCAGGTAGTAGTCGCGCTCGTCCTCGGGGATCTCGGCCGCCGGGCGGGTGTCGCCCTTGGCCTTGGGCACCCAGATGCGGCCGTCGTTGCGCAGCGACTCGCTCATCAGGGTGAGCTTGGACTGATGCTCTCCCGTGCGCGGGATGCAGGTGGGGTGGATCTGCGTGAAGCAGGGGTTGGCGAAGTGGGCGCCCCGGCGGTGGGCCCGCCAGATCGCGGTCGCGTTGGAGTTCATGGCGTTGGTGGACAGGTAGAAGACGTTGCCGTAGCCGCCGCTCGCGAGGACCACCGCGTCCGCGACGTACGTGTCGATCTTCCCGGTGACGAGGTCGCGGGCGACGATGCCGCGGGCCTTGCCGTCCACCACGATCAGGTCGAGCATCTCGGTACGGGCATGCAACTCCACGTTGCCTGCGGCGATTTGGCGCGAAAGCGCCTGGTAGGCGCCGAGCAAGAGCTGCTGGCCCGTCTGGCCGCGGGCGTAGAAGGTGCGCGAGACCTGGACGCCGCCGAAGGAGCGGGTGTCGAGGAGCCCGCCGTACTCGCGGGCGAACGGAACGCCCTGGGCGACGCACTGGTCGATGATCTCGACGGAGATCTGGGCGAGGCGGTGGACGTTGGACTCGCGGGCGCGGAAGTCGCCGCCCTTGACGGTGTCGTAGAAGAGCCGGTGGATGGAGTCGCCGTCGTTGCGGTAGTTCTTCGCGGCGTTGATGCCGCCCTGGGCGGCGATGGAGTGGGCGCGGCGCGGCGAGTCCTGGAAGCAGAACTGGACGACGTGGTAGCCCTGTTCGGCGAGCGTGGCCCCGGCCGAGCCGCCCGCGAGGCCGGTGCCGACGACGATGACGGTGTGCTTGCGGCGGTTGGCCGGGTTGACCAGCTTGGCCTCGAAGCGGCGGGTGTCCCAGCGTTCGGCGATCGGACCCTGCGGCGCGCGGCCGTCGGCGACGGGCTCGCCCTGCGCGTAGTCGGTGTACGAGGTCATGTCAGCTCACCACTCCGGTCATGACGGCGACGGGTACGGAGACGAATCCGGCGAAGAGCAGCACGGCGAGGACGACCGCGAGGGTCTTCAGGACCCGGTCGCGGGTGGCGTTGCCGACGCCGAGGGTCTGGGCGGCGCTCCAGAACCCGTGGTGGACGTGGAGGGCGAGCGCGGCCATCGCCACGATGTAGATGGTGTTGCCGTACCAGGTGGAGAAGGTGTCCACGACGTTCTGGTACGGGTGTCCCGGCCGGAAGCCGGAGTGCACGGTGCCGGTGGTCAGGTCCAGGATGTGCCAGACGATGAACAGGGCGAGGATGACGCCGCCCCAGCGCATCGTGCGGGTGGCATAACTCGACCGGGCCCGCTTGTGCACATAGCCGGTGGGGCGCGCGCGGATGTCACGGCGGCTGAGCTGGTACGCGGCGACGGCGTGCCCGACCACGGCGGCCACCAGCACCACGCGGATGAGCCACAGCGCCCACTCGTAGTGCAGGAAGGGCTCGCCGATGGTGCGCAGCCAGTGCGCGTAGGAGTCGAACTGGCCGGCGCCGAAGAAGATCTTCAGGTTGCCCATCATGTGGACGACCAGGTAGGACAGCATGATCAGACCGCTCACGGCCATGATCGTCTTCTTGCCTACGGTCGAGTCCCAGAGGGTGCGCGGCAGGGACGGCCGGTGGTCCGTCCGCTGATCGGTGCGCGTTGCCAGAGCCATGTCACTGACGCTAGAGGCGAACGACCCGAGAGGTCCAAGACATGGTTCAGCTCATCTCCATAGGGATGCCCTATCGTAGGGGGCATGCAGTTCCAGCAGCTCCTCTACTTCGTGGCGGTCGCCGAGACCCGGCACTTCACCCGCGCCGCCGAGCGCGTGCACGTCTCGCAGCCCTCGCTCTCCCAGCAGATCAAGGCGCTGGAGAACGAGCTGGGCGCCGAGCTGTTCAGCCGCGCCCGCGGCAATATCGCGCTGACCGACGCGGGTGATGCGCTCCTTCCGCTGGCCCGGCGGATCCTCGCGGACGCGGACACCGCGCGCATCGAGGTGCAGGAGCTGGCCCAGCTGCGGCGCGGCCGGGTGCGGCTCGGGGCCACGCCGAGTCTGTGCACGGGACTGCTGCCCGATGTGCTGCGCACCTTCCACGACCGCCATCCCGGCATCCAGCTCCTCATCGAGGAGGGCGGCTCGCACGATCTCGTTCGCGAACTGGCGCGCGGCGCCCTGGACTTGGCGCTCATCGTGCTGCCCCTGCCGGCCGGGTCGCCCGCCCTCACCACGATCGAGTTGCTCCAGGAGGACCTGGTGGTGGTCTCCTCGCCGGCCGAGGCGCCGCCCGGCTCCGGTGGCGCGGTGCGGATCGGTGAGCTGCGCGATGCTCCCCTTGTGATGTTCCGGCACGGCTACGACCTGCGGGAGCTGACCGTGGCCGCATGCCGGGCCGAGGGGTTCGAGCCCGCGTTCACCGTGGAGGGCGGCGAGATGGACGCGGTGCTCGGCTTCGTACGGGCCGGGCTCGGGGTCGCCGTGGTGCCGAGCATGGTGGCGGCGCGGGCCAAGGACCTGCGGGTCACACCGCTCGCCCTGCCCGGTCTGCGCCGCGCGATCGCGCTGGCCCACCGCAGCGATGTGGACCCGCCGCGCGCGGCACGGGAGTTGCAGCGGGTCCTGCTCAGCATCGGTACGGGGCGGCGCGGGCCGCGTCCCGAGGCCTCGAAGGCCTGAGAGGCGAGCCCGCTCCCCGTCGGGTCAGACCGCGTCGACCAGCGCCAGCGAATGGATACGGTCCGGCGCCCCGGGCCGGGCGTAGTACCAGCCCTGGGCGGTGTCGCAGCCCAGCTCCTTCAGCTGCTCGGCCTGGGCGCCCGTCTCCACGCCCTCCACCGTCACCGCGAGCGACAGGCTGTGCGCGAGCGACACGATCCCCTCGACGATCTTGATGTCGACCGGGTCGGCGGGCAGTTGCTGCATGGACTGGGTGAAGGACCGGTCCAGCTTGAGCACGCTCACCGGCAGGCGGCGCAGGTTGGCGAGGTTGGAGTAGCCCGTACCGAAGTCGTCCAGGGCTATGTCCACCCCCATGTCGGCGAGCTGTCGCAGCGGCTTGAGCAGGTCGTCGTCGGCGCCGATGAGCGCGGACTCGGTGACTTCCAGGCAGAGGGCACCCGGGGTGAGGCCGGTGCGCTCCAGCATCTCGACGGTGTCGGCGACCAGACCCGGGTGGTAGAGCTGCGTCGGCGACAGGTTGACGTTGATGCGCAGCGGGCCGCCGTCGGTGGCGCCTGCGTGGGCCAGCTGCCAGGCGCGTGCCTGACGTACGGACTCCTGCATCACCCAGCGGCCGAGCGGCACGATGAGCCCGGTGTGCTCGGCGAGCGGGATGAACCGGTCGGGACCGAGCACACCGTGCTGCGGGTGCGACCAGCGCACCAGCGCCTCGGCGCCGTGCACACTGCCGTCGCCGAGGTGGACGAGCGGCTGGTACTCGATGAAGAACTCGCCGCGCTCCAGGGCGGCGGGCAGCGCGTTGGTCAGGCCGTGCCGGGTGATGGCGCGGGCGTCGGCCTCGGCGTCGGCGAACTCGAACCGGTTGCCGCCCGCCGACTTGGCGCGGTACATCGTGATGTCGGCGCTGCGCAGCACCTCGGCGGCGCTGCGCTCGCCCGCGGGTCCCTCGACGACGCCGATCGAGCCGCGCACGGTCAGCTCACGGCCTTCGATGCGGATCGGGGTGGCCAGGGTGTGCAGGATGCGCGAGGCGAGTTCGTCCGCCTCGAACTCGGTGTCCGGGCCCGTGGTGAGCGCCACGAACTCGTCGCCGCCGAGCCGGGCCACCATCTCGCCCGGGCCGGTGGCGCAGCTCTGCAACCGGTCGGCGACCTCGACCAGGAGCCGGTCGCCCGCGGAGTGGCCGAGGCTGTCGTTGACCGCCTTGAAACCGTCGAGATCCAGGTAGCACAGGCCGAAGCGTTTGCCGTCGCCCGGTGCGAGCGCCTTCTCCAGGCGTTCGAAGAACAGCGTGCGGTTGGGCAGCCCGGTGAGCGCGTCGTGGGTGGCCTCGTACCGCAACCGCAGATTGAGCAGCCGGCGCTCGGTGGTGTCCTCCATGAGGGCGAGCTGGTACTTCGGATTGCCCTCGGCGTCACGCAGCAGCGAGACGGTGAGGTTGGTCCACAGGACGGTGCCGTCGCCCCGGTAGTAGGGCTTCTCGACCCGGTAGTGGTCGCGTTCGCCCCGGACGAGTTCGCCGTAGAGCCGCCAGACGTGCGGGGCGTCCTCGGGGTGCACCCACTCGCTGACGTTGCGGCTGCGGATCTGGCCCTCTATGCCGCCGAACATCCGGGTGAGGGTCTCGTTGACCTCCAGGACCCGGCCCTCCAGGTCGGCGATGCCGATACCGATGGCCGCTCCCTCGAAGACGGCGCGAAAGCGCGTCTCGGTGGTGTGCAGGGCTTCGAGGGCCGCGCTGCGCGCCGACATCGCGGAGCGGGCGATGGCTTCCTGCTCGGACCGGGTCCGTTCGCGCAGGGCGGCGGCGAAGCCGGCCGCGAGCGCGTGCTGGAGCCGGGCGCAGCGGGCGCGTGCCTCCTCGGCGGAGAGCTGGTGACCCGCGCCGCAGTACAGCACGAGGTAGGACTCGACCACGCCGAGGCTGCGGCTGAGCGCGTCCGGGTCGGTGCAGTGCGCGGCGACCAGGGCGGCACCCGCCTCCTGTGCGGGAGACGGGTCGAAGTGCCGCCCGTGCAGGGCTTCGATGAGCCGGCGGGCCAGCGGCACCAGGTGCTGCTCGAACTCGGGCCGGGTCAGCGAGGTCGCCGTCACCGGGAAGATCGCGCGGCTCCAGATCGTCGCGAACCGTCTGAGCCGGTCTTCGGGGCTGTCCGGCGCCATGTCCGGAGCGGGCGCCCGGGGCGGGGTGCTCACGCCTTGCGCCCCACGCCCGCGAAGCCGGAGAAGGCGTACGGATCTTCCTGGTCGGTGTCGTTCTCGGGCCGCCACAGCGGCATCGACACCAGTCCGGGCTCCACGATGGTGAACCCGTCGAAGAACCGGGCGACCTCCTCGCGGGCGCGCATCACCAGCGGATTCTTGATGGCGCGGTAGACGCCCACGGTGCCGCCGGCTTCTTCCTCGGTGAGCGGGATACCTTCGTAGGAGGCGTGGGTGAGCACGAGGAGGCTGCCCGGGGCGAGCGCGTCGCGCAGCTCGGCGACGGCCGCGCGGGGGTCGTCCTGGTCCTCGACGAAGTGCAGCACGGCGACCAGGAGGAGCGCCACCGGCCGTGACAGGTCGAGGAGTTGGGACTGTTCGGCGGCGCCCAGGATGTCCTGCGGCTTGCGCAGGTCGGCCGCCGCGATCGCGGCGTGTTCGTTGCCTTCGAGAACGGCACGGCTGTGGGCGACGGCGACCGGGTCGTGGTCGACGTACAGGACGCGGGCCTCGGGGCTGGCCGCCTGGGCGACTTCGTGAACATTTCCGAACGTCGGGATCCCGGATCCGATGTCCAGGAACTGCCTGATGCCCTCACCGACGGCGAATCGTACGGCGCGGCGCATGAAAGCACGGTTGGCCTGCATGACCTTGGGCAGCCCCGGCATGAAGCGCATGGCCTCGCGGGCGGCTTCCCGGTCCACCTCGAAATTGTGCGAACCGCCCAGGTAGTAGTCGTATATGCGGGACACGCTCGGCACCGAGATGTCGATGCCCTGGGGGGCCCAGGCGGGACGCTCCATCAATGTCTCCAACAAGTCGCCGCAGGAGGCCATGACCATGACCATTGTTTGCGCCTGAGGCTACTGATCGTCCGCCGGGAGAGCGAGTAAAAACGGAAAATGCTCGTCCGTTCTTGGTCACAGGCCCAGGGCATGTGCGCCATATCGTACGGGCAGCGGCGGTGGCGTACGCAACCGTACCGGTGGGTGGACACACGCATCGGCCCGGCACCGCGCGAGGGGTCGCGGTACCGGGCCGACGGGGGTGGGCCCCGGGCTACTGGGGGCTACGGGCGGCCAGTTGGGTCTGCCGGCGGCCACGGGTGCCTACTTGGGTGCGCCGACGAGCTTTCCCTGGGGGGAGACGGCGTACCAGGTGCCGCCCATACCCTGACCGTTGGTGTCACCCGGCTTGGTGTCGCCGGAGAACGTGTAGACGGGCCAGCAGGTGATGGACTGCTGCTTGACGCCGTCGGGCCGGTCGAAGGTCACGAATCCCTTGAGGGCGATGCCCTTGGTGTCGTTCTTGGCGACGGGCGCCACCGCCGGCCACTTCTGCAGACAGGCGCCGGTACAGGCCGACTTCATGGGCCAGGCGGAGTCCTTCTTCAACCGGTAGACGGTCATGCCGCGGGCGTCGACGATGATGTCGCCGAGCTGTGCGTCCTTGCGGACCGAGAGGCCGGGCAGCGGTGCTGCGGCGGCCGGCGCGGCGGCCGCCGACGCCTTCTTGCCGTCGGGTGCGGCCGCGTGCCAAGTGCCGCCCACGTTCTGGCCGTTGGTGTCGCCGGGGTTGGTGTCCTTGCTGTAGCGGTACATCGGCCAGCCGCCGATCGTGAGCTGCTTGGTGCCGTCGGCGCGGGTGACCGAGCCGATCTTCGACTGGTCGGTGCCGGCCGGAGCGGTGACACCCGCCGCGGGCACCGCGGGCCAGGCCGTCGCGCAGTCGCCCTCGCACTTCGACGCGGGGGGACTCGCGGTGTCCTTGTCGAAGCGGTAGAGGGTGAACCCCGCGCTGTCGGTGACGACTTTGCCGAGGTCCTTGCTGTCGGTGACCGTGAGCTGACCGGCCTGCTTGGCGGCGGACACGGCGCCGCCCGCCTGCCCGTACGCGCCGCCCGACCCGTACCCGGTGTCGGAGCTCGCGGTTCCGGCGTTGGCGACCGGCTGCCCGCCGCCGCTGCCGTAGGCGCTTGACTTGTCCTGGCCGCAGGCCGTCGCGGTCAGTGCCAGTACTGCTGCCGCCGCTGCCGCGAGCACTGTGCTGCGCCAGGTGTTCATGGCAACTCCCGTTGTTCATAAGGCTGTTGAGGCGCCGGTGGCACCGGTTGATGGCCCTAAGTACGGGCGGCGGGTGGAGGTGCGTTCAACGCGGACCCGGGAATTTTCCGAACGAACCCGAACAGCAGGTCAACGTGGGGGGCGCAGAACGCCGGTAAGTCCCTCCTTCAGGCGAATCGGTCCGCCACCCCCACGGAGGAGGCCCCCGCCGCCCGATGATCACTGAGTGCAAGGACGACACCTCGCCGGGCGGCTGCTCGCCGCCACGGCCTTCACCGTGCTGTTGGCCGCACCGGCGCCGACCGCGCAGGCCGACGCCTGCGCGTACGCCTCCGTATCGCAGGGCAGCGGCGGTGGTTCGCCGTGGGCGGTGGCGGGCTCGGGCCACCACCAGTGCCCCTTCCCGCCCTGGCCGCATCCGAGGCCCACGCACACCCACGTGCCACCGACGCCGCCGCCCGTCACGCCGCCGCCGCGGCCGCCGGTGCCGCCCGCGCCGCGGCCCACGCCGCCGCCCCGCCCCGCGCCGCCGCCCGCCCCTTCGCGCCCCCCGGTGGTGCACCTGCCCGCCGCGCCCGCCCCGGTGCCGGCGCCCCCGGCGCCTCCTCCGGCGCCGGTGGTGCCCCCGGCCCCGCCCGCGCCCGGTGCCTCGCCGCATCCGGCGCCGCCGGCCGCGAAGCCGTTCGTCCTGCGCGCCTACCGGATGCCGCCGCGCAAGAAGCCCGCGCCGCGGCTCTCCCCCGTCACCCTCACCCTGCTCATCACCGCGCCCGCCGTGCTCGGCGCCGCATTGCTGCGCACCCGCTCCGGCTCCCGCTCGCGCTGAGCCCCACTTTCCTGAGAGGCCCCCCTTGTCCGACTGGCTCGTCCTGGTCATCGCGATGGCCGCCGCATGCGCGGTCGTGCTGACCATCACCCTGTTCAGCAACCGCCGGATCGACCCGGAGAACGACGACCCCTCCGACACCCCGGACGTCATCGAGTACATGACGATGATGATCGGCGTGGTGTACGCCATCGTCCTCGGCCTCGCCATCGCGGGCGTCTGGGAGGGCCGCGGCGCCGCCCAGGCCGATGTCCAGCAGGAGGCCCAGGCGCTCCACGAGATCAGCCAGCGGGTCCAGGTCTACCCGGCGGAGGTACGCGACCGGACCCGGGCCGACGTCGAGGAGTACGCCTCGTATGTGGTGCACACCGAGTGGAGCCACATGGCCGACCACGGCGACCTCACCGACGAGAGCGCGCAGAAGCTGGAGAAGATCCGCCGCGACGTGACGGACTACCACCCGGCCAACGACTTCGAGGCACAGGCCTACCAGCCGCTGATCGACCAGGTGGGGGCCGTCGACGCGGCCAGGACCGCCCGCGGCCAGGGCGCCGGGGCCACCATGCCCGGGGTGGTCTGGTTCGGCCTGATCACCGGAGCCCTGGTCACGGTCGGCCTGATCTTCACGCTGCAGATCAGGCGCACCTGGCGGGAGCTGCTCCTCGCCGGGCTCTTCAGCGCCCTGATCGCGTTTCTGCTCTTCCTGATCTGGGACTTCGACGCCCCCTTCGGGCGGGGCATCTCGGCGACGGCGGGGCCGTTCCTCGACCTGTTCCCCGGCATCGGCTGACCCGCCGGCGGCCCGGCCGCGCACCGGCACCGCGTCCCCGTGGCGCGGTGTCCGCTCGGCCGGGCGGGGGACCCCGATGCCCCATTCGCCGGACACCGATCGCGACACGCCGGGTCGCCTCCTAGCGTTCCGGTCATCGAGGTGCATTTCCCCCTTTTGTGGAATCGGTTCCGCAGCTGCTCCTCGGGGACCGGAGGATTGACCATGGGCGCGATACGCATCGCATCCGCCGCACTCATCGGCGCCGGCGCGCTCGCGCTCGCCCCGTCCACCGCCATGGCGGCCCAGACCGGCCCGAACGCTGCCGGCGACACGTCGTTCGCCTTCAGCGTGACCCCCTCCGTGATCGCACCGGGCGGCCAGGTCACCCTGAACGTCACCAACTGCCCCGTCGAGGCCACCGTGTCCTCCGGGGTCTTCGACACCGTCAGCGTCCCCCAGAACAGTTCGCGCAACGCGACGGTCGACTCCGACGCCAAGCGCGGCGCCACGTACACCGTGACGTTCAACTGCGACAACACGCGGCGCACCGCACAGCTGACGATCACCGGCGCCTCGCCGACCACCAGCTCCACCGTCCGGCCCACGGTGCGGCCCACCGTCCGGTCCACCATCTCCCCGCTCGGCGTCCGGGGCGGCCTCGGCGGCAGCTCCGGCGGCGACCTCGACACCGTCGAGCTCGCGGTCGGCGCCTCGCTGATCGCCGTGGCCGGCGCCGGTGTGTTCTACGTGCTGCGCCGGCGCTCCGGCGGACGACAGCACTGAGCCGCGGCCCCGTCCGCGACCCCCGTCGTCCCACAGGTCCCGCGACACCCGCCGCCGGGTCCCGCGACACCCGTCGCCCCCGAGTCCTGGCCAGGACTCGGGGGC
>NZ_JBEZKW010000031.1:0-86833 GCF_040651795.1 Streptomyces sp. NPDC048361 | reverse complement strand
GCGGATGCGGCCGCTGGTACCGCTGGTTGGCCGGCACAGCCACGACATCAGTACCCTGGGGGGTGCCCCGCGGTGTTGGCGCGGGGCACCCACCTGTTTGGCATGTCCAACCACGTGGGGAGTTCGGCTCATTACGCTCCGGATCGGGGGTACGGACATCACGTGGCCGTGGTGCGGCATCCGCGCATGGGAACCGCGCCTCCAGGAGCCGCGCCACGGCCCGCCCGTCTCAAGGCCGGTTCCTGCGTGATCAGTTGGGGGTGCGTCCCCGGGCCCTGGCCTTCGCACTCGGGCCGGCGCCCGAAGGGTCAGCCGCCTCGGGGGTCCGCCGGGGGCAATGGGGGCGGGGCCAGCTCCGCTGCCAGGGCCAGTAGGGCAGCCGCAGGGTAGGGCTGGGCCGCGTCCACCCCCCGCGGCACCGGCGCCGCCGGAATGAGCGTGTCCGTCGCATTTCCGTGCAGCCACACCGCGATCAGGTGCACCGCTGGTACATGCAGCAGCCGCACCTCGGCAACACCGGCGTCCTCGGTGACACCCGCTCCCTCCGCGACACCGGCGGCGCCCCCCGCCGCATCGAGCGCCGCCGCCGTGCCCGCCACGAACGGCCCGTAGTTGAGCTGGCTGAAGACGTGCTCGCCCGACGGGTCGCGTACGGTCTCGGCGAGTGCCACCGGCTCGTCGCCGTGCCGGACCAGGTAGCGCCACGCCACTGGCTGCGCCTCGGCCAGCGGTCGGCCGGGGGCGAGCGTGTACATCTGTACCGGGTCCGCGAGACGCAGGTCCGCCGGGGCTGCCGGGAGCAGCGTCTCGGTGCGCACCCGGCCGAGGCCCGCCAGCAGCTGGAGTCCGGCCTCGGCCGCCGTGCGCGACTGGTCGGGTGGCGGTGGTGACTGGAGTGTCATGGCCGGTCCTAGCCCCTCGTGTAGTAGCTGTGCGTCCAGGTCCCGCTGCCCTGGTAGCTGGTCGCGAGGGTGGCGTACACCTGGTCGGACTTACCGTAGATCGGGTCGTCCACGGCGACGATCGCCTGGTCGGCCGGGGCGTCGACACCGATCGCGGTGCAGAAGTGGCCGCCGCCCGCCGCCCAGCCGATCCGGATGCACAGCGGTCGCCCTGCCTTGATCTCGCTCTCCACCTCGGCGAAGTCGACCCGGTTGGCCACCATCCGGTTGAGGTGGCCCACGATGCTCAGCGGATTGTCCAGCGGCTGCTGGCTGTTGCAGGCGTTGCCCGACCCTCCGGCCGCTGTGCAGCAATTGGTCTGGCCCGTCTGGGAGTTGGCGACCTGACACTGCGTCCAGGTGCTGGCCGCGTTGTAGTAGAGCGCGACACTCGTCGCGACCGCCGCCCAGCACCAGTTGGTCTGTGTCTGCGCCTGCATGTTGAACGCCAGGCGCTGGTAGTCCCAGAGACGGTAGTCGGGCTTGGTGTCGAGGATCGTGATGTCGGTGACGACGTTCAAGGGCGCGCCCCAGTCGACGGTGACCACGAAGGTCACGCCGTGGTTGGGGTCGTAGGGCGGCGAGTGCGGGCTGATGTTGCCCACCCGCACGTTGGCGTCGCCCACGAAGCGCGGGCTGTGCTTGAGGTCGGACGCGTTGGGGGAGTACTCGGACACGGTGACCCAGACCGTCGAGTCGTGGTCGATCTCGTTCCAGTTGAAGTTCAGTACGGTACGGCCGCTGAGGCCGTGCCAGTACTGGCGCACGGTGCGTGGCATCGGGCCCCCTCAGCCGTTCTGGTACTCGATGTCGACCGGCGGCCCGTCGAGGACCGTGATGTCGGTGACGATGTGCAGGGGCGAGCCCCAGTCGACGTTGACCACGAAGGTGACGCCGTGGTTGGGGTCGTACGGTGGCGCGTGCGGGCTGATGTTCTCGACGGTGATGGTCGCCCCGCCGGCGAAGCGCGGGCTGTGCCGTGGGTCGTTGCCGTCCACGCTGTACTCGGACGCGGTCACCACGACCGTCGAGTCGTGGTTGATGGCGGCCCAGTTGAAGTTGAGCCTGCACCGCCCTTGCAGGTTCCACCAGTACTGGCGGCAGGTCTGGGGCATGAGGGCCTCCACACGGTCCGGTTCACGCCGGGAACATGCCAGCAGCATGACGGATCGCGGGCCCCGTCGTCCCGGCCGTGCGGGTGGCCGTCGATACGGATGGGAGCATTCAGCCCGGTTGGCGGATAAGACGGCGCGCGCTCGCGGCGGCGACCGCCGAAGTGCGCGAGTCCACCCCCAACTTCGCGTAGATATGCACCAGATGGGACTTGACGGTGGCCTGGCTCAGGAAGAGCTGCTTGCTGATCTGCTGGTTGGAGAGCCCGTCGCCGACGAGTTGGAGCACCTCCAGCTCGCGCCGGGTCAGTGCCTCGGCGGGCGTGCGCATCCGGTCCATGAGCCGGTGTGCGACGGCCGGCGCGAGCGCCGACTGGCCCGATGCCGCGGTGCGGACCGCCGACGCCAGCTCCTCGGGCGGCGCGTCCTTGAGCAGATAGCCCGCCGCGCCCGCCTCCACCGCAGCGAGGATGTCCGCGTCCGTGTCGTACGTGGTGAGGACCAGGACACGCGGGGCGCCCGGCCGGCCCGTGATCCGCGCGGTGGCCTCGGCGCCGTGCATCCCGGCCCCGAACTGAAGGTCCATCAGGACGACGTCGTACGCGTCGGACGCGGCCAGCTCCACCGCGCGCTCGGCGGTCGCGGCCTCACCGGTCACCGCGAAGCCGGGCTCGGTGTCGAGGACCGCGCGCAGCCCGGCCCGCACGATGGGGTGGTCGTCGGCGAGCAGCAGCCGGATGGGCGCCGCGCTCACCGTGCACCCGCCACCGGCAGCGCCACCGGCAACGGCAGGGTGATCGCGACGGCCGTGCCCTGACCCGGCGCCGACTCCACGCTCAGCGTGCCGCCGAGCGACTGGGCGCGTGAGCGCATCGCGGGAAGCCCGAAACCGCCGGTGCCCTTCGCACGCCGCCGCCCCGGATCGAATCCGCAGCCGTCGTCGACGACATCCAGGGCGACCGAGGTGTCCATGAAGCTGAGGGTGATCTCGGCCCGGCCGGCGTCCGCGTGCTGCACCGTGTTGGCGAGCGCCGACTGGGCGACGCGCAGCAGGGCCACCTCGTACGGGGTCGGCAGCTCCACCGGGGTGCCGCTCACGCCGAACTGCACGGCCGGGCCCGGCGCCCCCGCGCACAGGCGCTCCAGGGCACCCGAGAGCGAGCCCTGTTCCAGGTCGGGCGGGGTGAGCGCCTTCACGAAACGGCGCGCCTCGGCCAGGTTGTCCTGGGCCGCGCGGCGGGCCTGCTCGACGTGGTCGCGGGCCGGATCACCGGCGGGCAGCACGCGCTCGGCGGCGCGCAGCAGCAGCTGGATCGAGGACAGGCCCTGGGCGAGCGTGTCGTGGATCTCGCGGGCCAGGCGCTCGCGCTCGGCCAGGGTGCCGGCGGTGCGCTCCGCCTCGGCGAGCTCGGCCCGCGTCGCCACCAGCTCGTCGATGAGTTCACGGCGCCGCTCGCTCTCGCGGTACAGCGCGTCGTACCCGAGCACGGTGGCGACGGCGACCGCCGCGCCGATCAGCGGCCCTATGAAGGCGCCCGGTGTGACCTGCTGTCCGTGGAGCAGGAAACCCGCGATGGCCGCGCCCGCCGCCGTGAGCACGGCGGGCAGCGCCCAGCGCAGCGCCAGCAGGTGGAGCAGCAGGAAGTAGAGCGGGAAGGCGGCCCACAGGGCGTCGGGAGAGAGGACGAGCAGCACGAGCCAGGCCGCGCCGAGCGCCCCCAGCCACACCGCGGCCGCCGGGGTCCTGGGCCGCACGGCGGGCAGGGCGACTCCCACCGCGTACACCGCGGCCATGACGGCCACCGCCCCGGCGACGGCCCACGCGTGCGGCGCGCCGTCGCCGGTGGCCCGGACCGCGGCGAGCGCGAGCAGCCCGCCGAGCAGCGTGTGCAGACACAGGCGCAGCAGGGCGGCGACGGGGGTGTGGGGGCGTGCGGAATCCATAGGCCTTCCAGCGTACGGGCCGGGTGGGCTCGCCCGGTCAACCGAAAGTTTGATGTGCGGATGCATCCTTCGATACCTCGGAGCATGCCCGCGCGCGATGCGCCGACGGGGCGCCGGCGAGCAGGGTTGGGGCCATGTTCGTCGCATGGAGAGACCTCCGGTTCGCCAAGGGCCGGTTCGCGCTGATGGGTACGGTCGTCGTGCTCATCACCCTGCTGGTGGGGCTGTTGTCCGGGCTCACCGCCGGCCTGGCGCGGGACAACACCTCGGCCGTCAGTGCCCTGCCCGCCGACCGGCTCGCCTTCGCCGCGCCACCGTCCGGACAGTCGGCCTCCTTCACCAACTCCGTGGTGCCGAGCGGTACTTGGCACCAGTGGCAGCAGGCGCCCGGGGTGCGCGAGGCGCAGCCGCTCGCCGTCTCCACCCTGAACGCCACGGCCGGCGGGCGCACGGCCGCGGTGTCCTCCTTCGCGGTGCGGCCCGGTTCGGAGCTGGCCCCGGCCGCGGTGCGTGCGGGCTCCGTCGTCCTGTCCCGTACCGCGGCCGACGACCTCCAAGCGAAGCGGGGCGACACCCTCACGCTGGGCGGCCGCAGGCTGAGCGTGACGGCGGTCGAGGGCGACGACTCCTACAGCCACACCCCCGTCGTGTGGACGGCGCTCGCGGCCGACGCGCCCGCGACCGTGGTCGCGCTCAGCCTCGAAGACGGCGCCGACCTCGCCGCCACCGACAAGGCGCTCGGCACCACGAGCCTCACGCTGTCCGACGCGCTCTCGGCGCTCCCCTCCTACCAGGCCGAGAACGGCTCGCTCCAGCTGATGCGCGGCTTCCTCTTCGTCATCTCGGCGCTGGTCGTCGGCGCGTTCTTCACCGTGTGGACGATTCAGCGCAGCGGCGACATCGCGGTCCTGAAGGCGCTCGGCGCCTCCACGCCGTACCTCCTGAAGGACGCGCTCGGCCAGGCCGTCGTGATGCTGACGACGGGCACGCTCCTGGGGGCCGGGCTCGCCTCGCTCGCCGGCTCCCTCGTCGGCGGCGCCGTGCCCTTCGTGCTCGACCCCGCCACCACGCTCGGCCCGGCCGCCGTGCTGATCGTCCTCGGCGTGATCGGCGCAGCCCTGTCCATCCGGCGCATCACCGCCGTCGACCCGCTGACCGCGCTCGGGAGTGCCCGATGACCTCGCTTACCACCCCGCCCCTCCTCCTCGACGGCGTCACCCTGACCTACCCGGACGGCGAGGGCCGCCTCACCGCGCTCGACCAGGTCTCGCTGTCCGTCGCGGCCGGCACGGTGACGGCCTGCGCGGGGCCCTCCGGCTCCGGCAAGTCCAGCCTGCTCGCGGTCGCGGCGACCCTCGTCACGCCGGACAGCGGACGGGTCGTGGTGGCGGGGACCGACACCTCGGCGCTCACCCCGGCCGAGAAGGCGGCGCTGCGCCGCGCCTCCATCGGCATCGTCTTCCAGCAGCCGAACCTGCTGCCCGCGCTCACGGCCGCCGAACAGCTCCAGGTGATGGCGCATCTCTCGGGCCGCCGTCCGCGGGAGACACGCGCCCGCGCCCTGGATCTGCTGGCCTCCGTCGGACTCGACGGGCAGGCCCACCGCCGCCCCCACCAGCTCTCCGGGGGCCAGCGCCAGCGGATCAACATCGCCCGCGCCCTGATGAACGAGCCCGCCGTGCTCCTGGTCGACGAGCCGACCAGCGCCCTCGACCACGAGCGGGGCGCCGCGATCCTCGACCTCCTGCTCACCCTCGCCCGCGACCGCGGCACGGCCACCGTCCTGGTCACCCACGACCGCGCCCATCTGGACCGGATGGACACCGTGGTGACCATGACCGACGGGCGCCTCGGCGCGGCCCGCACGCCGGCGGGCTGACCGAGGCCTGCCACCGGCCCCGGACGCGCGAAACCCCGGGCGGTGTCGTACACCTCCGGGGTTTTCGGGCGCCGGCGCCGGGCGTGCGCGGCCCGGGGCGGCTCAGGTCTGGGTGCCCGTGTTCGCCAGCGCCGTCGAGAGCTCCTCGGCGATGCCCTGGAGGATCGGCACGATCCGGTCGGTGGCCGCCTCGGTGACCCGGCCGGCCGGGCCCGAGATCGAAATGGCCGCCGCGGTGGGGGAGTTGGGCACCGACACCGCGAGGCAGCGGACCCCTATCTCCTGCTCGTTGTCGTCGACCGCGTACCCGGCGCGCCTGACCTGCTCAAGGGCGTCGAGGAAACCGTCCGCCGTGGTGATCGTCTTCTCCGTCGCGGCCGGCATGCCGGTACGGGCGAGCAGCGCGCGGACCTCCTCCGGCGGGGTGTACGCGAGCAGCGCCTTGCCCACGCCCGTGGAGTGCGGCAGCACCCGGCGGCCGACCTCGGTGAACATCCGCATGGAGTGCTTGGACGGCACCTGCGCCACGTACACGATCTCGTCGCCGTCGAGCAGCGCCATGTTCGCTGTCTCGCCGGTCTCCTCGACGAGGCGGGTCAGATACGGGTGCGCCCAGGTGCCGAGCAGCCGGGCCGCGGATTCGCCGAGCCGTATCAGGCGGGGGCCGAGCGCGTAGCGCCGGTTGGCCTGCTGGCGTACGTAGCCGCAGGCCACGAGCGTACGCATCAGACGGTGGATGGTCGGAAGGGGCAGGCCGCTGCTCGCGGAGAGCTCGCTGAGGCCGACCTCGCCCCCGGCGTCGGCCATCCGCTCGAGAAGATCGAAGGCGCGCTCGAGAGACTGGACTCCTCCGCTGGCGGCGGGGGCTTTGGAGGCGTCGGTGGTGCTGGCGCTTGACGTCGGCACGGCGCGTTCCTTTCGGTGCTGGCAGGCGAAGGAGCAGACTATCGGGCGGTTGTCCGGCCTACCCTGGACAGGGCAGGTGTCCTTGCCGGTCAGAGCGGGTTTGTCCGTTCATGCGCGGCACCCCGTGGCGGTAACTACATTCTGCTTGGTGAAATCTTAATTCCATTCTGTGGAAACCTCCAAGAGTCCTGCCCGTGTCGGCCGTCACGCCTCGGCCACCCTTGACGGTTCCATCGGGCAGCGCGCAAACTCCTTCAACAGATCGTTGAATTCCGGTGGGCGGAAGAAATTCGCCACAAGGGGAAGACTCCGCCGGCAAGAAGTGAGGGGCTCGGGTGTCCGACGTCAACCTGGTACTGCGCTCGACGCGCGTCATCACCCCCGAGGGGACGCGCCCGGCGACGGTCGCCGTCGCCGACGGGAAGATCGCTGCCGTACTGCCGTACGAGGCCGAGGTCCCGGCCGGAGCCCGCCTGGAGGACTTCGGGGACGACGTGCTGCTGCCCGGCATCGTCGACACCCATGTGCATGTGAACGATCCCGGCCGCACCGAGTGGGAGGGCTTCTGGACCGCCACTCGCGCGGCCGCCGCCGGCGGTATCACCACGCTCGTCGACATGCCGCTCAACTCGCTGCCGCCGACCACCACGGTCGAGAACCTGCGGATCAAGCAGGAGGTCGCCGCGAGCAAGGCGCACATCGACACCGGGTTCTGGGGCGGCGCGCTGCCCGACAACGTCAAGGACCTCGCGCCGCTGCACGAGGCCGGCGTCTTCGGCTTCAAGGCGTTCCTCTCGCCGTCCGGCGTCGAGGAGTTCCCCGAGCTCGACCAGGCACAGCTGGAGCGCTCGCTCGCCGAGATCGCCGGGTTCGACGGCCTGATGATCATCCATGCCGAGGACCCGCACGAGCTCGACGCGGCCCCGCACCTCACCGGCCCCAAGTACGCCGACTACCTCCAGACCCGGCCCAAGGTCTCCGAGAACGCCGCGATCGAGGGCCTGATCGCCGCCGCCAAGCGGATCGGCGGCCGCGTCCACGTACTGCACCTGTCCTCCGCCGACGCGCTGCCCCTGATCGCCGCCGCCAAGCGCGACGGCGTACGCCTCACCGTCGAGACCTGCCCGCACTACCTCACCCTCACGGCCGAGGAAGTCCCGGACGGGGCGAGCGAGTTCAAGTGCTGCCCGCCGATCCGCGAGGACGCCAACCGCGACCTGCTGTGGGCGGCGCTCGCCGACGGCACCATCGACTGCGTCGTCACCGACCACTCGCCGTCCACCGCCGACCTCAAGACCGACGACTTCGCCACCGCGTGGGGCGGCATCTCCGGGCTCCAGCTCAGCCTCCCCGCCATCTGGACCGAGGCCCGCAAGCGCGGCCACACCCTGGAGGACGTGGTCCGCTGGATGTCGACCGCGACCGCGGACCTCGTCGGGCTCACCCAGAAGGGCGCCATCGAGGCCGGCCGCGACGCCGACTTCGCGGTGCTCGACCCCGACGCGACCTTCACCGTGGACCCGGCCGAACTCCAGCACCGCAACCGCGTCACCGCCTACGCGGGCAAGACGCTGCACGGTGTCGTCAAGTCGACCTGGCTGCGCGGCGAGCGCATCCAGCACGACGGCGTCATCGCCGAGCCCACCGGCCGCCTGCTCGAAAGGAACAACTGACACCGTGAGCACCCTGCCTTCCTTCACCGGTGACGCCAGCCCCTTCGGCGGCGGCGACCCGTACGCGGACTACCGCAGCGCCGACTTCGCCTTCACCCAGTACGCCGACCTCGCCGACCGGCGCCTCGGCGCGGGCGTGATCGCCGCGAACGACGAGTTCTTCGCCGAGCGCGAGAACCTCCTCAAGCCCGAGGCCGCCGAGTTCGACCCCGAGCACTTCGGGCACAAGGGCAAGATCATGGACGGCTGGGAGACCCGGCGCCGCCGCGGCGTCTCGGCCGAGCAGCCGCACCCCACCGACGAGGACCACGACTGGGCCCTCATCCGCCTGGGCGCGCCCGGCGTCATCCGCGGGATCATCGTCGACACCGCCCACTTCCGCGGCAACTACCCGCAGGCCGTCTCGGTCGAGGGTGCGTCGGTACCGGGCTCCCCGTCCCCCGACGAGCTGCTCACCCCGGACGTCAAGTGGACAACTCTCGTACCCCGTACGGCGGTTGGCGGCCACGCGGCCAACGGCTTCGCGGTCGACGTCGAGCAGCGCTTCACGCACCTGCGGCTCAACCAGCACCCGGACGGCGGCGTGGCCCGCCTGCGCGTGTACGGAGAGGTCGCGCCCGACCCCCGCTGGCTGGCCGTGCTCGGCACGTTCGACCTCACGGCGCTGGAGAACGGCGGCCAGGTCGAGGACGCCTCCGACCGCTTCTACTCGCCCGCCACCAACACCATCCAGCCGGGACGCTCCCGCAAGATGGACGACGGCTGGGAGACCCGGCGCCGCCGCGACAAGGGCAACGACTGGATCCGCTACCAGCTGGCGGCACAGTCCGAGATCCGCGCGGTCGAGATAGACACGGCGTATCTGAAGGGCAACTCGGCGGGCTGGGCGGCGCTTTCGGTGCGCGACGGGGAGTCGGGCGAGTGGGTGGAGGCGCTGCCGCGCACGCGCTTGCAGCCCGACACCAACCACCGCTTCGTCCTGGACGCGCCGGCCATCGGCACGCACGTGCGGATCGACATCTTCCCCGACGGCGGCATCTCGCGCCTGCGCCTCTTCGGCTCCCTGACGCAGGAGGGCGCGGCGCGCCTGACCGCCCGCCATCAGGAACTGGGCGGCTGACGTCCGTCCCACCGGGGGGCCGGGCGTCCGAACCCGCCCGTTCCCCCGTGGGGCGTGACCGATCGAACCCGTTCCCTTAGCGGGGCGACTAATTGCACCCGTTCCCTTGAGCGGGGCGACTGATCGCACCCGTTCCCCCAGAGCAGGGCGGCACGACACCCGCCCGCCAACGCGAGGCACCCCGACCCGACAGCACCGGGGTGCCTCGCGTTGTTTGTGTTTCCCCACCCCGCCCCTTCCCGAGACCCTCCGGGTCTACTTGAAGTCGCCGCGCCGGCCCTGCGGAGGCCCCCTGGCTCGGACTCCGGCCTTTGAGGAGCGGGGTCTGGGGCGGAGCCCCGGGAGGGGGAGGGGCGCGGGGCCCGTAGCGGGACCCGGGCGGTGTCGTAGCGTGGCTCTCGCACCAGCTGCCCGCACACGACAGGAGACCGGCCGTGACCCTCAAGCAAGAGATCGTCGGCAACGCCATGCAGATGGCCGTCGTGAACCTCGGCCCCGGCCAGACCGTCTACTGCGAGGCCGGGAAGTTCCTCTTCAAGACGGCCAACGTGTCCATGGAGACCCGGCTGTCCGGGCCCGACCGCGGCGGCAGCGGCCAGGCGGCCCAGGGCGGCGGCATGGGCGGCATGCTGCGCCAGGCCATGGGCACCGCCATGCAGGTCGGCCAGCGCGCACTCGCGGGGGAGTCGCTCGCCTTCCAGTACTTCACCTCCACCGGCGGAGAGGGCACCGTAGGCTTCGCGGGTGTGCTGCCCGGTGAGATGCGCGCCCTTGAACTCACCGGCAACCGCGCCTGGTTCGCCGAGAAGGACGCCTTCGTGGCCGCCGAGTCCACCGTCGAGTTCGGCATCGCCTTCCAGGGCGGCCGCAGCGGCATGGCGGGCGGCGAGGGCTTCATCCTGGAGAAGTTCACCGGCACCGGAACCGTCATCATCTGCGGCGCCGGCAACTTCATCGACCTCAACCCCGCCGACTTCGGCGGCCGCATCGAGGTCGACACCGGCTGCATCGTCGCCTTCGAGGAGGGCATCCAGTACGGCGTCCAGCGCATCGGCGGGCTCAACCGCCAGGGCCTGATGAACGCCGTCTTCGGCGGCGAGGGCCTCTCGCTCGCCACCCTGGAGGGCGACGGCCGGGTCATCCTCCAGTCCCTCACCATCGAAGGCCTGGCCAACGCCCTCAGGAAGGCCCAGGGCGGCGACAAGCAGGGCCCCACGGGCGGGCTCTTCTCGACACATGCCGGGTGACGCGCCGCGTTTGCCGACGAGATCCGCTACCGCGTGCGGTCTGCCCCGAGAGGACCGGCGCGGGAATGGCCGCCCCGGGACCCTGAGGAAGGCTCGGGGAGTGGAACGGCCCTTCACGCTCCGGCGGCGTGCCGGTACGGTGATCGTCCCCGTGTGAGCCGCCGACGTCTCCACACCGCTCGCCGCCCTGGAGACCGCGTCCGTGACGTCGATCGCCGTACCCTCCGCGGGGCTCGCCCCGCGCCGTGCCTGGCTCACCGACCTGCCGGTCCTCCTGGTGGCCGTCGTATGGGGCGCCAGTTACCTCGCCGCCAAGGACATCACCACCGCCCGCACCGTGACCGCGGTCCTGGTGCTCCGCTTCGCCCTCGTCGTACCGGTGCTCGCGGTGGCCGGATGGCGCGGGCTGCGGTCCCTGACCCGGGCCCAATGGCGTGGCGCGGGCCTGCTCGGCCTCGTCCTCAGCGGGATCTTCCTCCTGGAGACGTACGGCGTCGTGCACACCTCGGCGACGAACGCCGGGCTCATCATCAGCCTCACCATGATCTTCACCCCGCTCGCCGAGGCCGCCGTCACCCGGGTCAGGCCCCCGCGCGCCTTCCTCGCGGCGGCGGCCCTCTCGGTCGCGGGCGTGGTCCTGCTCACCCAGGGCGGGGGGTTCACCGCCCCGTCGACAGGCGATCTCCTGATGCTGCTGGCCGCCCTGGCCCGTACCGCGCACGTCCTGCTGATGGCCCGCGTCAAGTCCGTGCAGAGCGCCGACGCGCTCTCTCTGACCACCGTCCAACTGGGCGGCGCCGTCGCGGTGTTCGCGGTCCTCGCCGCCGCCCCCGGCGCCGGTCCCGCGCCCTGGACGGTCGCCGCCGGATTCGGCGCACGCGAGTGGGGTGGCCTGCTCTTCCTGTCCGTGTTCTGCACGCTCTTCGCGTTCTTCGTGCAGATGTGGGCGGTGCGCCGCACCTCGCCCTCCCGCGTCAGCCTCCTGCTCGGCACCGAACCGCTGTGGGCCGCGGCCGCCGGCATCGCGCTCGGCGGCGAACGGCTCGGCCTGCTCGGCCTGTTGGGCGCCGTCCTGGTCCTCGCCGGCACCAGCTGGGGCCGCCGAGCCGCCGCCTGAACCCGCGCCGCTGCCTGTGCCCACGCCGTCACCTGAACCCACGCCGCCGTCAGGAATCACCGCTACTTCTTCGCCGCGCGCTCCGACGCGATCAGCACCGCCACGCCCGCCACGGCGAGCACGATGCTCGCGAAGACCTCATGGCCGGCCAGCGCGCCGGAGCGGTGCACCAGGGTCCACAGGCTGAACCAGCCGGTCCACTCGTGCAGCAGCCCTCCAACACCCTGGAGCAGCAGCACGACCCCGGCGACCTCCAAGCATTTCCTCATGCCCCGAGCCTTGGCCACCCGCGCGGTCCGCCGCGTCGGTCACCGGTCCACCGTCACCGCGTCCAAAGTCTTCGGCTCCGCGACTTTGGTAGCGGGCCGCGCCCACACCGCACCGCCGGGCCCGTGGGCTGCGTACCTTGGCCGGCATGACACGTGCAGGACCGGAGTTCCGCTGGCTGCTGCCCTCCGCGGTGGCCGACCCCGAGCTGCCCGGCGACCGCGCCCGGCCGCGCCGTACCGTACGCGACTGGATCGTCGACCTGTGTGTCTTCGCCGCTGCCGCGCTGATCGGGCTGGTCACCGCGGACACGCTCGACAAGACGCCCGGCTACTCCGACACCCTGCTCCTGCTCGACCAGGTGGTCGGCGCCGCCGCCTGCTGCGCGGTCTGGCTGCGACGGCGCCGGCCGGTGGCGCTCGCGGTGGTCCTGGTCGCGGTGTCGCTGGTGGCCCCGGTCGCGTCCGGCGCGTTCCTGGTCGCCCTGTTCAGCCTCGCCGTGCACCGGCCGTTCAAGCCGGTCGTGCTGGCGGTGGGCGGCGCCGCCGTGATCAGCTCGGTGTTCCAGCCGGTGCTGCGCCCCGACCCCACGACCAGCCTGCTCGCCAACGCCGTCGCGGGCACGGTGCTCGTCCTGCTCGTCACCGGCTGGGGCATGCTCGTACGCTCCCGGCGCCAGCTCGTCGTGGCGCTGCGCGAGCGGGCCGCCCGGGCCGAGGCCGAGGCGGCGCTGCGGGCCGAAAACGCGCAGCGGCTGGCCCGCGAGGCCATCGCGCGCGAGATGCACGACGTGCTCGCCCACCGGCTCACCCTGCTCGCCGTGCACGCGGGAGCCCTCGAATTCCGGCCCGATGCGCCACCCGCCGAGGTCGCACGGGCCGCCGGCGTCATCCGGGACAGCGCACACGAGGCGCTTCAGGACCTGCGCCAGATCATCGGGGTGCTGCGCAGCCCGGGCGAGGGCGCCGACGACCGGCCCCAGCCGACCCTCGCCACCCTCGACGCGCTCGTCGCCGAGTCCCGCGAGGCCGGCATGAAGGTCGTCCTCGACAGCCGCATCCCGGACGCCTCCGGCGTGCCCGCCGCCACCGGACGCAACGCCTACCGCATCGCCCAGGAGGCCCTCACCAACGCCCGCAAGCACGCGCCCGGCGCCGAGGTCACCGTCACGGTCACCGGCTGCCCCGGCGACGGGCTCACCGTCGAGGTGCGCAACCCCGCGCCCCCGGGTCCGGTGCCCGCCGTGCCCGGATCCGGGCAGGGGCTCATCGGCCTCACCGAGCGCGCCACGCTCGCCGGCGGCCGCCTCGGCCACGGCCCCGGGCCCGACGGCTCCTTCACGGTCGTGGCCTGGCTACCGTGGCCGTCATGACCATCCGCCTGCTCATCGTCGACGACGACCCCCTGGTCCGCGCGGGCCTCGCCCTCATGCTCGGCGGCGCCGAGGACATCGAGATCGTCGGCGAGGCCTCCGACGGCGCCGGGATCGAGCAACTCGTCCTGGAACTGCGGCCGGACGTCGTCCTCATGGACATCCGCATGCCCCACGTCGACGGCCTCACCGCCACCGAGACGCTGCGCGCCCGCCCCGACGCGCCCGAAGTCGTCGTCCTCACCACGTTCCACGCCGACGACCAGGTGATGCGGGCGCTGCGCGCCGGAGCCGCCGGGTTCGTCCTCAAGGACACCCCGCCCGCCGAGATCGTCGCCGCCGTCCGGCGCGTCGCACACGGCGACCCCGTCCTCTCGGCCGCCGTCATGCGCCAACTCATGGCCCAGGTGTCGGGCGCCGCCGCTCCCGGCGACCGGACCACCCGCGCCCGCGCGCGCATCGCGCTGCTCGCCGAGCGCGAACGGGAGGTCGCCGTCGCGGTCGGCCGGGGCCACTCCAACGCCGAGATCTCCGCCCGGCTGTATCTGAGCGTGCCCACGGTGAAGACCCATGTCTCGCGCGTGCTGGCCAAACTCGGCCTCAACAACCGTGTGCAGATCGCCCTGTTGGTGCATGACGCCGGACTCCTCGACGCCCCGGACGGCGACGTAGGCTGAGCGGAACCGAACGGAGGGCGGCCCATGCCGGTTGTCGGTCTGAGCGAGCACGCCGAGGAATTCAACGCCGACCCCTATCCGATGTACGCCAAACTCCGCGCCGCGGGCCCGGTCCATCTGGTCCGCACGCCGGTGACCGGCACCGACGTCTGGCTGATCGTCGGTCACCAGGAGGCGCGGGCCGCGCTCGCCGACCCCCGCCTCGCCAAGGACTGGCGCGGTCTCGCCGACGAGGACCGCGTCGACCTGCCGGCCGGCGCCAACATGCTGGAGACCGATCCGCCGCAGCACACCCGGCTGCGCAAGCTGGTGGCGCGGGAGTTCACCCCGCGCCGCATCGAGGCGCTGCGCCCCCGCGTCCAGGACGTCACCGACCGGCTCCTCGACGCGATGCTGGCCACCCCCGGCCGCACCGCCGACCTGGTCGACTCGCTCGCCTTCCCGCTGCCCATGACCGTCATCAGCGAACTCATCGGCGTGCCCGACCTTGACCGCGAGGCCTTCCGCGTGCTGTCCAACCAGGCGGTCGCACCGCCCACGGACGACGGAGGAGAAGCCGCCGTCCGCGAGATCGGCGGCTACCTGGCTGGTCTGATCGAGGCCAAGCGCGCCGGGGGCCCCGCCGACGACCTCCTGAGCGCCCTGATCCGCGCGGGCGACGAGGACGACGACCAGCTCTCTCCCGACGAGCTCATCGGCATGGCCTTCCTGCTCCTCGTCGCGGGCCACGAGACGACCGTCAACCTCATCTCCAACGGCGTACGGGCCCTCCTGAGCCACCCGGATCAACTCGCCGCGCTGCGCTCCGACTTCGACGGCCTCATCGACGGCGCCATCGAGGAGATGCTCCGCTACGAGGGCCCGGTCGAGACCGCCACGTACCGGTTCGCCCGCGAGCCCGTCCGGATCGGCGACGCCCTCATCCCGGCGGCCGCACCCGTCCTGGTGGCGCTCGCCTCCGCCGGACGCGACCCGCTGCGGTACGACGATCCGGACCGCTTCGACATCCGCCGCACCCCGCAGAGCCACCTCGCCTTCGGCCACGGCATCCACTTCTGCCTCGGCGCCCCACTGGCCCGCATGGAGGGCCGGATCGCGGTCCGCAAGCTCCTGGAGCGCGCACCGGACCTCCAACTGGCAACAGAAACGGGGGAGTTGGAGTGGCTTCCCGGCATGCTGATCCGCGGGGTGCGTCATCTGCCGGTGCGCTGGTGACGCCCGCGTGCCGGTGATTCCCGCGTGCCGGTGGCACCCGTACGTCGGCGGCACCCGTGCGCCGGTTACGCCCGTGCGCCGGTGGCTCCCGTGTGGCAGTAACTCCCGTGCGCCGGTGACTCAGGCCTTGCGTGCGGCCGCCGCCCGCTTGCGGTGCTCGCCGCGCAGCACCAGCGAGGGCCACTCGTCGCCGTACGCCCCACAGACACAGAGCGACCACAGGGACCACTGCTGCGGCACCGAGTAGTACGGCACGAGGACCCGGGCCGTGCGCAGTCGCGACAGCTTCACCGGGACGAGCGCGGGCAGGACGTCCGGCGCCTGCCCGGCCAGGATCGCCCGGCGGCACGACGGGCAGGCAGGCCGCCGGTCCGCCGCCGCCTCCCGCGGCCCGGTGCGCCGCCTGGCCCGCTGCCGGTGCTGTTTGCGTACGGGGGAGTGGGCGTCCTCGGCCGCCTCGTGCAGCGGGTTGTAGAAGCAGCGCCGGGTGGCCTTGGCAACCGGCTGCCCGGCGGCCCGGGCGTGGACCGCCGCGAACCGTTCGAGGGCGCGGTCGGCGAGAACGGCGGCGGCCGCGAGGTCGGGCAGATCGGCCGCCTCGTCGATCAGCTTGCCCGCTGCCTGATAGGCGTCGAAGGCCCAGGTGCAGTCGGCCTCCGCTAGCGGGTCGGAGGCCGAAGGCCCCAACAAGCCGCCTGCAGACGGCAGTTCGGCCGTCCGTAGGACGTCACCCACGGCCGTAACCCGCGTCGACACCAGCCGGTCGAGCCGCTCGCGGGCCGCGGCCCACTCGTCGAGGACGAGCTGCTGCCGCTCCTTGGAGAGCTCCCCGCTCCGCTGCTCGGGCGCGGTGGGGCGCAGCCGCTCCATGAACCACCAACGCTTCAGCACCTTGCCTCCCTTGCTCCCACCAGGGTAGAAGTCCCGCAGGCCGAGGGGGAGACGGGGGGCGGGCCGGCCAAGAACGAGGCCGCACACCGCGGCCCTGCACCCTGCCGCACACCCCGGCCACCGCACTGTGCCGCGCACCGAGGCCACGGCACCCTGCCGCGCACCCCGGCCACCGCACCCTGCCGCGCACGGGGAGCGCAAAGGCCGTGCGGGTTCGCGCGGGGCGCCGTATCGTCCGCCGTGTTCACCCCATCGGCCCGGAAGGGGCACGCGTTGACCCGAGACGTCGTAGTCGATCTCGCCGCGCTGGGTGAGGACTTCACCCGCGACCCCTACCCCCTCTACGCGGAGCTGCGGGCCCAGGGCCCCGTCCACCGCATACGGATGCCCGAGGGCGCCGACGCCTGGCTCGTCGTGGGGTACGAGGCCGGGCGGGCCGTCCTCGCCGACGACCGGCTGTCCAAGGAGTGGCGCAACGCGGCGCCCGGCTCCGGGGTGCGGCAGGTCTCCGCCGGCTCCACCATGCTCAGCTCCGACGCACCCGCCCACACCCGGCTCCGCCGTCTGGTGACCCGCCACTTCACGCCGCGCCGCGTGGAGGAACTCGGTCCGCGTGTCCAGGAGATGACCGACGGGCTCGTCGATGCGATGCTCGCCGCCCCGGAGCGCCGGGCCGACCTCGTGGAGGCGCTGGCCTTCCCGCTGCCGATCACCGTCATCTGCGAGCTGATCGGCGTGCCCACCCTCGACCGGGAATCCTTCCGCCGCTGGTCCAACGCCTCCCTCGCCTCGCCCCTGCTCGACGACCGGCTCACCGCCGCCAAGGCGGTCACCGAGTATCTGACCCACCTCCTGGCGGAGAAGCGCACGAGCCCCGGCGACGACCTCATCAGCGCGCTGATCCACACCGCCGACGAGGAGGGCGGCGACCGGCTGTCCCAGGACGAACTCCTCGGCATGGCCTGGCTGCTCCTGGTCGCAGGCCACGAGACCACCGTCAACCTCATCTCCAACGGCATGCTGGCGCTGCTCGGCCACCCGGATCAACTGGCCGCGCTACGCGCCGACTTCGACGGCCTCATCGACAACGCGGTCGAGGAGATGCTGCGCTACGACGGACCGGTCGAGACACCCACGTACCGCTTCACCACGGATCCCGTGGAGGTCGCCGGAACGCTGATCCCCGGCGGCGGCGAAGTCGTCCTCGTGGCGCTCGCCGACGCCGACCGTGACCCGGCGCGCTTCGCGGATCCCGACCGGTTCGACATCCGTCGCGACGCGCGCGGCCACCTCGCCTTCGGGCACGGCATCCATTACTGCCTGGGCGCACCGCTGGCCCGCCTCGAAGCCCGCGTCGCGGTACGCACCCTGCTCGACCGCTGCCCCGACCTGGCCCTCGACATCCATCCGGCGGCCCTCCGCTGGCGCACCGGCCTGCTGATCCGCGGCCCGGAGCGCCTGCCGGTGCGCTGGTAACTCGGTCCTCCGGGATCTCCGCGCCGCCGGCGCCAGGCGCCCCGAATCTCCCCGACGCTGGTGGCTCAGTCGCCCGGGATCTCCGCGTCGCAGGTGGCTCAGTCGCCCGGGATCTCCGCGACCTCCACGACCCGCCGCTCCCGGCGCGACACCTCGCACGCCTCGGCGATGCGCAGCGCGTGCAGGGCGTCCCGGCCGTCGCACGGGTTGGCGGCCTCGCCCCGCACAAGGCGGACGAAGGCGTCGAGCTCCGCCTCGTAGGCGGGGGCGAAGCGCTCAAGGAAGCCCGTCCACGGTTTCTCGGGGCGGCCCGGGCCGTGTGGCTCCGTCGAGGTCAGGGGTGTGCGGTCGTCGAGTCCCACCGCGAACTGGTCGCGTTCTCCGGCCAGTTCGAGCCGTACGTCGTAGCCGGCGCCGTTGCAGCGGGTGGCCGTGGCGGTCACCAGGGTGCCGTCGTCCAGGGTGAGGACGGCGGCAGCGGTGTCGATGTCGGCGGCGGCGCGGAACATCGCGGGCCCGGCGTCCGAGCCCGTGGCGTACACCGCGCGCACCTCGCGGCCCGTCACCCAGCGCACGATGTCGAAGTCGTGGACCAGGCAGTCGCGGTAGAGCCCGCCGGACAGCGGCAGATACGCGGCGGGCGGCGGCGCCGGGTCCGAGGTCACCGCCCGTACGGTGTGCAGCCGGCCGAGCCGCCCCGAGTGCACCAGGTCGCGGGCGCGGGCGTACCCCGCGTCGAAGCGGCGCATGAACCCGATCTGCAGCTCGGTGCCCGCCGCCTCGACCGCACCGAGCGCCGCCAGGGTTCCCGGCACGTTCAGGGCGATCGGTTTCTCGCAGAAGGCGGGCAGCCCCGCGTCCGCGGCGGTCGCGATGAGCCCGGCGTGGGCGGCGGTCGCCGAGGCGATCACCACCGCGTCGACGCCGGCGAACGCCTCCGGCACCGTGGTCACCGCGGTCGCGCCGGTCAGCGCGGCGACCTCGGCGGCCCGCGCCGGGTCGGCGTCCGCGACCACCACCTCGTCGATCCGCGGATGCCGGGCGAGGATGCCCGAGTGAAAAGCGCCGATCCGTCCCGTTCCGATCACTGCGATACGCATGGCCACACCGTGGCCGCGGCACGGCGTCCTGTCAAGAGTTTGTCCTGACAACCGGACTTCACGACTTCCCGTCAACAACCCCGGCGCACTACGCTCACCGCGTGCCCAAGCAGCCAAGACCCATGGCGGACTTCTCCCACCCGCTCCAGCTCAGCGTGGACCGCACCAGCCCGGTCCCGCTCTACTTCCAGCTGTCGCAGCAGCTGGAGGCGGCCATCGAGAAGGGCACCCTGACGCCCGGCAGCCTCCTCGGCAACGAGATCGACCTGGCGCAGCGGCTCGGCCTGTCCCGGCCCACTGTCCGCCAGGCCATCCAGGCCCTGGTCGACAAGGGGCTCCTGGTGCGCCGCCGGGGAGTGGGCACCCAGGTCGTACACAGTCAGGTCAAGCGCCCGCTCGAACTGAGCAGCCTCTACGACGACCTGGAGGCGGCCGGCCAGAAGCCCGCCACCACCGTGCTCCGCAACACCGTCGAGCCGGCCGGCGCCGAGGTCGCGGCCGCGCTCGGGGTCGCCGAGGGCAGCGACGTCCATCTGGTGGAGCGGCTCAGGTACGCACACGGCGAGCCCATGGCACGGCTGCGCAACCACCTGCCGCCCGGCCTGCTGCCGTTGGAGACGGCGTACCTGGAGGGCACCGGGCTCTACCGGCTGATGCGGGGCGCGGGCATCACCCTGCACAGCGCGCGCCAGACCGTGGGGGCGCGGGCCGCCACCGCGCAGGAGGCGGCCCTGCTCGCGGAGGCCGCCGGCGCGCCGCTGCTCACCATGGAGCGCACCACGTTCGACGACACCGGCCGGCCCGTCGAGTTCGGCTCGCACCTCTACCGGGCCTCGCGCTACTCCTTCGAGTTCCAGCTCCTCGTACGCCCCTGAGCCCGTCCCCCGAGACACGGACGGGCACGCTCTCGGACCGGCGGCGTAAGAATGTTCGGACAAAGTATTGACGGCGTCGTGGCGCCGCCGCTAGAACTCAACGGCCGCAACCGGGCGGCCGGGACAGAAGGCGGACCTCATGCGCATTCCCCGCACGGCAACCACGGCGCTCTCGGCGGTCACCGCACTGGGGCTCGCGCTCGCGCTGGGCGGATGCAGCAGCTCCGGGGGCAAGGGCTCCGAGGACAAAGGGTCCGGATCGCCGGGCGGGGGCTCGGCCGTGACCACCCCACGCCTCAAGATCGCCATGGTGACCCACTCGGGCGAGGGCGACACGTTCTGGGACATCGTGCAGAGCGGCGCGAAACAGGCGGCCGTCAAGGACAACGTCGACTTCCTGTACTCGGCCAACAAGGAAGGGCAGCAGCAGGCCCAGCTGATCCAGGCCGCCATCGACCAGAAGGTCGACGGTCTCATCGTCACGCTCGCCAAACCCGAAGCGGTCGCGGACGTCGTCAAGAAGGCCGTCGCCGCCGGGATACCGGTGGTCACCATCAACTCCGGCGCCGACTCCTCGAAGGCCCTCGGCGCGCTCGGCCACATCGGCCAGGACGAGAGCGTCGCGGGCCAGGCCGTCGGCGACGAGCTCACCAAGCGAGGCAGGAAGAAGGCCCTCTGCGTCATCCACGAGCAGGGGAACGTCTCGCTCGAACAGCGCTGTGCGGGGGTTAGGGAAACGTTCAAGGGCAGCGTCGAGAACCTCAATGTCGACGGCACCAACACGCCCGCCTCCACCTCGTCCATCGAGGCCAAGCTCCAGTCGTCGAACGACATCGACACCGTCGTCACGCTCGGCGCCCCCATGGCGGCGGACGCGGTCCAGGCCAAGGGCGACGCGAAAAGCTCGGCCGAGATCGACACCTTCGACCTCAACGCCGCTGTGCTCAAACAGTTCAAGGCCCATCAGATCGGCTTCGCGGTCGACCAGCAGCCCTACCTCCAGGGCTATCTCGCCGTCGACGAACTGTGGCTGAACAAGACCAACGGGGATGTGATCGGCGGCGGCAGGCCGGTCCTGACCGGGCCCGCGATCGTCACCGAGAAGGACGTGCCGACGCTGGAGAAGTACACCGCCCGCGGTACCCGATGATCCCCCGGGGACCCGGCGTGACCCATACTTGGGCGGCCGGGGCAGGGCTGAACCAGCCCCGGCGGCACCCGGTGGTACAGCAAGAAGGGCACGGCGTCGTGGCAAGGGTTCGGACAGGGGTACGCGTCATGGGCGCGGTGCTGGCAGCGGTGCTCGGGGCCTCCTTGGCGGGGTGCAGCAGCACCGGCGGCAAGCGCGCCGAAGACGCGCGCAAGTCCGCGCAGGCCCAGGGCAGGGCCGCGGTGAACACGCCCCGCTGGAAGATCGCGATGGTCACCCACTCGGGCGACGGCGACACGTTCTGGGACATCGTGCAGAGCGGCGCCAAGCAGGCCGCCGTCAAGGACAACATCGACTTCCTGTACTCGCACAGCGACCAGGGCCAGCAGCAGGCGCAGTTCGTACAGGCCGCGATCGACCAGAAGGTCGACGGGCTCATCGTCACCCTCGCGAAGCCGGACGCCCTCAAGGACGTCGTGGCCAAGGCCGAGAAGGCCGGCATCCCGGTGATCACCGTGAACTCGGGCTCGGAGAAGTCCAAGGAGTTCGGCGCACTCACCCACATCGGCCAGGACGAGACCATCGCGGGCAAGGCCGTCGGCGACGAGCTCACCAAGCGGGGCAAGAAGAAGGCGCTCTGCGTCCTGCACGAGCAGGGCAACGTCGGCCACGAGCAGCGCTGCGCGGGCACCAAGGAGACGTTCAAGGGCGAGGTCCAGAACCTCTACGTCACCGGTACCAACATGCCCGACGTGCAGTCCTCCATCGAGGCGAAGCTCCAGGCCGACCCGTCCATCGACGCCGTGGTCACCCTCGGCGCGCCCTTCGCGGACACCGCGGTCAAGGCCAAGGAGTCGGCCGGCAGCTCCGCCGAGATCGACACGTTCGACCTGAACCCCGCGGTGGCCGCCTCCCTGGAGGCCGGCAGGCTCGGCTTCGCCGTCGACCAGCAGCCCTACCTCCAGGGATACGAGGCCGTGGACCTGCTCTGGCTCTACAAGTACAACGCCGATGTGCTCGGCGGCGGGCTTCCGGTGCTGACCGGACCCCAGATCGTCACGAAGGACGAGGCCGCCAAGCTGGAGGCGTACACGAAGCGGGGGACCCGATGACCGCCACACAACTGGGCGGGGACGAACGGCTGCTGCGGCGCTCCGTCTGGCGCAAGCTGCTCGGTCGCCCCGAGCTCGGCTCGGTGGTCGGCGCCGCCGCCGTCTTCCTCTTCTTCGCCATCGTCGCCGACAGCTTCCTGCGGCCCTCCAGCCTCTCGACCGTCCTGTACGCGGCCTCCACGATCGGCATCATGGCGGTGCCGGTGGCGCTGCTCATGATCGGCGGCGAGTTCGACCTGTCGGCGGGCGTCCTGGTGACGACGTCGGCGCTCGTCTCGTCGATGTTCAGCTACCAGATGACGGCGAACGTGTGGGTGGGCGTCGCCGTCTCCCTGCTCGTCACCGTCGCCATCGGCGCGTTCAACGGCTTCATGCTGACCCGCACCAAACTTCCCAGCTTCATCATCACGCTGGGCACGTTCCTGATGCTGACCGGCCTCAACCTCGGCTTCACCAAGCTGATCAGCGGCACGGTCTCGACGAAGTCCATCTCCGACATGCAGGGCTTCGCATCGGCGAAGAAGCTCTTCGCCTCCCAGCTGAGCATCGGCTCCGTCGACCTGAAGGTCACCATCCTGTGGTGGTTCGTGCTGGTCGCGGTCGCCACGTGGATCCTGCTGCGAACCCGCTTCGGCAACTGGATCTTCGCTGTCGGCGGCGGGGCGGACGCCGCCCGCGCGGTCGGCGTCCCGGTCTTCAAGACGAAGATCGGCCTCTACATGGGCGTCGGCTTCGCGGCGTGGATCTCCGGCCAGCACCTGCTGTTCTCGTACGACGTGGTGCAGTCGGGCGAAGGTGTCGGCAACGAGCTGATCTACATCATCGCGGCCGTCATCGGCGGCTGTCTGATCACCGGCGGCTACGGCTCGGCGATCGGCTCCGCCGTCGGCGCGTTCATCTTCGGCATGACCAGCAAGGGCATCGTGTACGCGGAGTGGAACCCGGACTGGTTCAAGTTCTTCCTCGGAGCGATGCTCCTGCTCGCCACCCTGCTCAACGCGTGGGTGCGCAAGCGGGCGGAGGCGACAGCATGACGACCAACCCCGGCCAGACACAGCCGACGCCGGACGACGCGGCGGGGCGTACCGCCTTCGTCGAGCTTGACGACGTCAGTAAGTACTACGGCAACATCCGCGCCCTCGAAGGGGTCACCCTGGAGGTGCACGCGGGCGAGATCACCTGTGTCCTGGGAGACAACGGCGCGGGCAAGTCCACCCTCATCAAGATCATCGCCGGTCTGCACCGGCATGACGCCGGTGCCTTCCGCATCGACGGCGAGGACGTCTCGCTCGCCAACCCGCGCGAGGCCCTCGACCGGGGCATCGCCACCGTCTACCAGGACCTGGCCGTGGTCCCGCTCATGCCGGTCTGGCGCAACTTCTTCCTCGGCTCCGAACCCACCAAGGGCAAGGGTCCCTTCAAGCGCCTCGACGTGGAGACCATGCGCCGCACCACCCATGCGGAGCTGCTGCGCATGGGCATCGACCTGCGCGACGTCGACCAGCCGATCGGCACCCTGTCCGGCGGCGAGCGCCAGTGCGTCGCCATCGCGCGCGCGGTCCACTTCGGCGCCAAGGTCCTGGTGCTCGACGAGCCGACCGCGGCCCTCGGCGTCAAGCAGTCCGGAGTCGTCCTGAAGTACGTGGCGGCGGCCCGCGACGCGGGACTCGGCGTGGTTCTCATCACGCACAACCCGCACCACGCCTACCTCGTCGGCGACCGTTTCGTGCTCCTCAAGCGCGGCTCGATGACCGGCAGCCATCTCCGTTCGGAGATCACCCTGGACGAGCTCACCCGCCAGATGGCGGGCGGCAGCGAGCTCGAAGAGCTCAGCCACGAACTCCAGCGGGCCGGCGCGTCCGACGGCACGGAGTAACCCGGCGGCGCCGCCCCGGGCCACCGGGGCGGCACCCGCGCGCGAGGTCCGCGCCGCGTCCGGATGGCAGAATCGGCCCCGATGACCACGTACCGCGACTTCGCCCTAGCCCACCGGGGATCCGCCCGGACCACGCTGCGCACCGTCGGCACCCGGGAGCGCCGCTCGCACCTGACGGCCCCCCGGGTGCCGACCGTCGGCATCGACATCGGCGGTACGAAGGTGATGGCCGGTGTCGTGGACGCGGACGGCACCATCCTGGAGAAGCTCCGCACGGAGACCCCGGACAAGTCCAAGAGCCCCAAGGTCGTCGAGGACACCATCACCGAGCTCGTCCTCGACCTCTCCGACCGGCACGACGTGCACGCCGTGGGTATCGGCGCGGCCGGCTGGGTCGACGCCGACCGCTCCACCATCCTCTTCGCCCCGCACCTCGCGTGGCGCAACGAGCCGCTGCGCGACGCCCTCCAGGCGCGCCTCGCGGTCCCGGTCATGGTCGACAACGACGCCAACACCGCCGCCTGGGCCGAATGGCGGTTCGGCGCCGGCCGCGGCGAGGACCACCTCGTCATGATCACGCTGGGCACCGGCATCGGCGGCGCGATCCTGGAGGACGGGCAGGTCAAGCGCGGCAAGTACGGCGTCGCCGGCGAGTTCGGCCATATGCAGGTCGTGCCCGGCGGCCACCGCTGCGCCTGCGGCAACCGCGGCTGCTGGGAGCAGTACAGCTCGGGCAACGCGCTGGTCCGCGAGGCCCGCGAACTGGCGAGCGCCGACTCCCCGGTGGCGTACAACATCATCGAACGCGTCGGCGGCAACATCCCCGAGATCACCGGGCCGCTCATCACCGAGCTGGCCCGCGAGGGCGACGCCATGTGCGTCGAGCTGCTCCAGGACATCGGACAGTGGCTCGGCGTCGGCATCGCCAACCTGGCGGCCGCCCTCGACCCGTCCTGCTTCGTCATCGGCGGCGGCGTCAGCGCCGCCGACGACCTCTTGATCCGCCCCGCCAGGGAGGCCTTCAAGCGCCACCTCACCGGCCGCGGCTACCGCCCCGAGGCGAGGATCGCCAAGGCCCAGCTCGGCCCCGAGGCGGGCATGGTCGGCGCCGCAGACCTCGCGCGGCTCGTGGCCCGCAGGTTCCGCCGTGCCAACCGCCGCCGCGTGGAGCGCTACGAGCGGTACGCGAAGGTCGCCGAAGCCGTCCGCAGGACGGGCACCACCCGCACCACCCAGGAATCCGACTGATGACGCCGCCCGACCGCCCCGCCGTGCCCCGCCAGTCCCCGCCGCCGGACGAGAAGCCCCCCGAGACCCGCCAGCACATGATCCGGCGGCGCTGGATCACCGCCGTCATCATCGTGCTGCTCATCGGTGTGCCCGCCGGATATCTGGCGATCTCCGCCGAGCAGAGCCGCACCAGCGGCCGCGACAAGGAGTCGCAGGCCGCGGCGAAGGGCCTCGTGCACGACTGGCCGTCCAAGGCCCAGCGGCGCATCTACGAGGTGACGATCCCGATGGACTCGGTCGGCGTGTACTTCTACGAGTCGAACAGCTGGAACGTCAGCAAGCTGTACGTCCAGTTCGAGACGAGCGCGGCCGGCCTCGCGGAGTTCATGAAGGCCGCGGGTACCAGCACGGCCACGCTCCAGCCCGGCAACGTGACGATCGACGGGAAGGACGCGGCGAAGGTGCACTGGACCTTCCCCGGGAACCACGACTGGTCGGGAACCACCCGCGCCCAGAAGGATCCGCGGCCGACCCTGGACATCACCGTGGACGAGACCAACCCGGACCGGCCGAACGTCTTCGTGGTGTCCACGACGACCCCCTGACGAACGCCGCCGCGGCCCGTCGCGCGACGGCGCCCGCGCGGCGCGTTCAGGCCGGCAGCCGCTGGTGGGAGGAGCGGCGCGCGGCGGTCAGCAGCGCGTGGAACTGAAGGCCCGCCTGGTCGACGTCGTTCAGGGCCGTGGGGAACGGCAGCCGTACGTCCCGGTGGGATGCGGGCAGTTCCAGGCGCAGGGTGACCCCGTACCGGTCCATGGCCAGCGGCAGGGCGCGCACGACGCCGCTCTTGAGCCGGGGTTCGACGAGGCGGAGCAGGAGCGGGACGAGGTCGGGGTGGTCGTCCACGAGGTGGGTGAGCATGCCGGCCTCACAGGGCGCCAGCGGATCGCACGGCGCCTCCTGCAACTGCTCCAGGGAGACGTACGTACGCCCGGCGGCGTCCTCGATGACCGCCTGCCCGAACTCCATGCAGGTGCTGTCGGGGGAGTCCGCGCTGTACGCCTTCGCGACCAGGCCCGACAGCGTGACGCGGGCCCGCAGCCGGTCGCGCACCGGGGTCGGCGCGATGTCGGTGAGTTCGAGGCGGACCGGGATGCGGGGAGCCGGAGGGAGGGCCTGCGCGGGGTCGGCCGGGTCGTGCAGGTGGACGCGGCCCAGCACGCCGGCGCCGTCGAGGCTGTACACCTCCTCGTGGCGGCCGTCGGTCACCACGGTCATGGAGTGCGCGGCGGCGATGATGGACCGCACGCGCTCGGCGGGGGTCGGCTGTTGGGTGCGGGCACGGTGCGGGCGCATGCGGGTTCTCCCTGGGGACGTCGCAGAGACGCGAGCTCTACTTAGGTTTGCCTAACCTAACCCATGGCTGAGGGTCGGGGAAGCCGCCCGGGCCTCGCTCCGGCGCCATGTGTCGTCGCGTGTCGCGTGTCGCGTGTCGCGTGCCGTCACGTGCCGTCACGTGGCGTCACGAGACGCGGCCGCGTGTCGTCGCGATGGAGGCGCGCCGGCCATCCTCCTCAGGCGCCGGGCAGTTCCCAGGGCGCGGGGCCGGTCCCGTTGTTCCAGGCGCGCAGAAACGTTCCGTCAAGGCAGAGGATGGCGCACTGCTCGGCGTAGCCCAGGGCGGGCTCGGTGAACGCGCTGGTGGTGACCACCACGGCCAGGTCGGCCTCGTGCACGGCGTAGCAGGTGCCGCCGAAGCGTTGCAGATCCTGCGAGCCGACCTTGTGGCCCGCCCCGTAACACTTGCACTGGATGACGAGGTGACGGCCGTCCGGCGTCGTGGCCACCACGTCCGCGCCGAGGTCGCCGGCGCCGCCGACCACGTGGACGTCGGCGCAGCCGTCGCGCTCGCACAGCCGGGAGACCGCGTCCTCGAAGGCGAACGGGTCGATGTCGGCGCACTCCGCGGCCTCCGGCGCGCCGACGGTGGGCGGCAGCACGGGCGCCGGCTGTTCCGGCGCGGGCGCGACGGCCGTTTCCAGCGCCGCTCTGCGGGCCGCGCGGCGCAGCCAGTTGCTGCGTATCGCGGCGGTGGAGAGGAGCAGGAGCGCGAGCAGCGCGAGGACGGCACCGAGCGGATGGGAGTGCGGCCGTACCGCCGACTTGAAGGTCAGGGCGACGCCCCAGATGACGAGCGCGACCAGACCGAAACCCAGCGACGTGGAACGCAGACTGAACGCCGGGCGCCGGCGGCGCGCAACGGCGGGGTAACGACGGACCGGCATCGTCATCGCTTGGCTCCTTCACATCAGCAAGATCACTCCAGGCCCGTCTGCCCACCCGCGCACCATCCACGCGATCCGGACCGCGGCCGATCCAACGGGCCCTGAGGAACGGCTACTTGAGTCAGCCCAGTGAGGCCATCCACGTGCCTGGACCGAGCCGGATCGCGAGTCGGCCGACGGGTCGGGCGTCTGACGAATGATCAAGCGCCGTAGGTGGCGCGGGAGGTGGGCCTGATGGGTGATGTTTGCGAGGATCGGCGCCACGTGACCCCGTACGAGCGGACGCACGGCCCGATACTCGCGGCCATGATCCCCCCTCGCAGGACACCGCGGTCGCGCCGCACCGCCGTGACCGCCCTCGCCGCGGTCACCGCACTCCTCGCCCTCAACGCCCCGGCCTGCGCGAGCGCCCACACGGCGGGTGGCGGCGAGGACCCGCGCGGTCACTGCGCGAGCTCCCGCCAATCCGACCGCGGGTCCGCGCGTGACATCCTGCGCATCGCCGAACAGGCCAAGCGGGAACTGAAGCTGAAGTCCGTGATCCTCCGTGTGACCGACGACGGCCGGGACGTGGTCACCTCCGCGCTCGGCGAGTCGATGACGGGCGTGCCGGCCGACCCGGCGATGCACTTCCGCAACGGCAACATCGCCATCAGCTACATGGGTACGGCGCTGATGCGCCTCGTCGACCAGGGCAGAGTCGACCTCGACGCCCCGGTCTCCCGGTGGCTGCCGCACATCCCGCACGGCGAGGGGATCACCCTGCGCATGCTGGCGAGCTCCACCACGGGCCTGCCCGACTACGTGCCCGCGCCCAGCTTCCAGCAGGCCGTCACCGCGAACCCGTTCCGCCAGTGGACCCCCGCCGAGCTGGTCGCCATCTCGACCGGCCAGAAGCCCTGGTACGAGCCGGGCACCAACTGGAACTACTCGCACGCCAACTTCGTGCTGCTCGGCGCCGCCCTGGAGAAGATCACCCACACCCGCCTGGACGTGCTGCTCCAGCAGGAGATCATGGGCCCGCTCGGTCTGCGCGAGACCCGCAACAGTTTCACCCCCGAGATCCCCGAGCCGGCTCTGCACGCCTTCACCGCCGACCGCGGAAGGTACGAGGAGTCCACCTTCTGGAACCCCTCATGGACGACGGCCCCCGGTGCGGTGCAGACCACCGACATCTGCGACTTGGCGCGCTCTGCCGCCGGCGTCGGCTCCGGTGAACTCCTCTCGCGGGCCGCCTACGAGGAGTTTCTGAACCCGGGCACGGTCGGCCTCGGCCACCCGACCGCCACCTGCCCCGCCACCGTCTGCCTCGCCCAGACCGAGGGCACCCACTACGGGATGGGGGTGATCGTCCTCAACGACTGGATCTCCCAACACCCGCTGTTCTTCGGCTACTCGGCGTCGATGGCGTACCTGCCGTCCCAGAGCCTGGCCATCGCCGTGTCCACCACGCAGGACCCGGGCTCCGTGGACGGCCACACCGCCCACACCATCGTCCAGCGCATCGCGGCCGCCCTCACCCCCGACCACCCCATCCCCGACTTCGGCTGAGCCCCCACGCCGACGACCGGCTTCGCCGCCGACGGAACCCGACCGGCGGCGAAGTGGCGTGCCCGTCCCGCCCGGTTGACGGGCCGCAGGGGTTGGACGGAACGGCCGGGCCGCGCGGCCCGGCCGGCGCTCCGAGTCAGAGCACGATGGTGGTGCCGGGCTCGACACGCGTGATCGGCAGGCCGGTCAGACCGTTCTCGCCCAAGATGCGGGCGGTGGAGGTCTGGCCGAGCTCGCTGAGCATGAGTTCGTGGATCTGGATGAGGCGCTCGGGCTTGACCGCGCGCACGTAGTCGGCTGCTTCGCCGAGCTTCGTCCACGGACCGCTGGTCGGCAGCAGGAGCGTACGTACGGCGGCATCGGGCACGCCATAGGCGTCGCCGGGGTGGTAGAGCGTTCCGTCGTCCAGGAGGTAGCCGACGTTGTCGGGGCACGGGATGTCGGCGTGGATCGGCGCATGGCGGTGGCCGTGCACGGAGACCTCGACGGACCCGACGGTGAAGGTGTCGCCCGCCGCGACGGCCCGCACCCGGCCGTCATGACCGCCCAGGGCGGCGACGACCGCGGCCGTGCCATAGACCCTCAGCTCGGGCTGGGCTTCGAGGGCAGCCGCGATGAGCTGCTCGTCGAAGTGGTCGAAGTGTTCGTGCGTGACCAGAACGGCGTGCGCCCCGGCGACGGCCTCCGCCGCGTCCGGCGTCAGGGTGCCGGGGTCGATGACCAGGCGGGTGCCGTCCTTCTCGACCGTGACGCAGGCGTGGGCATGCTTGGTGAGCTGCATGGGGGTTCCTTTCGGGCTGCGGCCGTTCGCCGATTACTACACCTAAACTGTACACCCCTGTTACACACCTTACGTGTACAGCATGGGTGTGGGTGTGTGGGTAGGCTGGCGCCATGGACGACACCCAGCTGGCCGAAGAACTCCGTCTGGCCATCGGCCGCTTGGTGCGTACGGTCCGTGCCGCCGACACAATGCCCGCGGGTGAGGCCGCCGTCCTGGGCTATCTGGACCGCGGCGGCCCGCTGACCACCGCCGACGTCGCACAACAGTGGGGCGTCAGCCACCAGTCGGCCGCGCGGGCGGTCAAAGACCTGCAGGCGCAGGGCCTCGTGCGTGCGGAGGCGCACCCCAGCGACGGGCGCAAGGTGTTGCTGAGCCTCACCCGGGCGGGCCGCGACCGGCTGGCCGAGGAGCGCCGACGGCGTACGGGCTCGCTCGGCACCGCGATCAGTGAAGCCCTCGCCCCCGACGAGCAGAAGGCGCTCGCCAAGGTACTGCCGCTGCTGGCGCGCCTGGACGCGCACCTGAGGTCCGGATGAGCCCCGGGTGCGCGGCGGTTCACGCCGTCGCTCGTCCGGGCCGGGCGGGTCAGCGGTCGGCCGCGATCACGATCACCCAGTCCCGCGCCGTCAGGAGAACCCGATCCCGCTTGTCGGGGTTGAGCCGCACACCGTACGCCGGGCCCCGCGCGGAACGGGCGCTCAGCCGGTATCCGACGGCGCACTCCCGGCGGCGCCGCGCCGAGGCGACCACGGTGGCGAAGGTGACCTCCTCGCCCGGCAGGACGTAGTCCGCCGCGGGCCTCAGGTACAGCTCGTTCCCCTCGGCCGTGAACAACTCCTCGAAGAGCGCGGCCAGATAGGGGCTCTCCGAGATCTGGCACATGAGGAGGCTGATGAGGCGGCCGCTCACGATGAAGTCGGCGCCCTCGCGCGCCGGTGCGAGCAGTCGGTTGCGGTCGTCGGACATCTCCGTCGTGAGGGGGATCTCCCGGCCCGTCGCCTCCTCGATCGCCCGCAGATGCAGCAACGTGACCAGCGTCCTGTCGTCCACGTCCGGGCCCGCCTGGGCGGAGTTGAGGGCACCGGCAGGCGCGTCGCCCGGGTCCGCGATGACGATGACGCTGTCGAAGGACGGTACGTCCAGGGCGCCGAGGACGACCGGGCTCGTGATGTCCGCGCAGTGCAGGGTCACCTCCATGGGCCCGCGTTGCGCCGCGAAGTCACAGGCGCCGCGCAGGGTCGCGTCGTCCCCGAGCGCGACGACGTCCAGGGTGGTCCCGGGGCCCGCGTACGAGGCGAGCTCCGCGACGATGAGGGGGGCGCGACGGTTCCAGCCGAGCAGCAGCAGCCGTTCGGGCCGCGCGGATTCGGGGGCGGCCGTGGTCATGGCCGCCGCGTCGACGTACGGCGTGGCGTCCTCGAGGACCGCCGTGTCGTCGTCGCGCGAAATGACGATGACACGGTCGTCGGCGGCGATCGTGGTCTCGGCGACCGGGTTGAGGACGACCGTGTCGTCGGCGCGCAGCAGACCGACCACCGAGGACGTGGTGAACGCCAGAAGGGCGTCCCCGAAGGTGCGGCCGGCCAGGGCGTGGGCGGGCACGGAGTAGAACTCGTCGCCCGCGAAGTCGAGCAACTCTTGGTAGACGAGCGAGAGTCCGGGCTGGCGAGCCGTCTGCACGAGCAGGCGGGCGACGATGTCATCGATGGCCAGCACACGACCGCGCGGCCCGGCGGCCAGGGTGGCGGTGAGGCGGTTACGGGTGTCCCGGACGGCCGCCACCACGACGGCGAAGGCGGGTTCGGCGCTGTCGGTGGGGGCGGACCGGCCGGCGCCGCGACCGGTGCCGGTGCTGTTCTGTCCGCGACCGCCCCCGGTGCTGTCGGCGCCGCGACCGCCCGCGGTGCTGTGGTCGCCATCGCCATCGCCATCGCCGTCACCGTCGTGGTCGTCGAGGGGATCGGGGCCCTTGATCCCCTCATCGCTCGTCGCGTCGGCGCCCGGCGGCGGCGCGTTGAGGGCCAGGAGGGTCTTCACCACGAGGGCGTCACCGTCGTCCGTACCGGGCGGCAGGACGAGAACGGCCTTCGCGGTCCGCGGGCTGACCCGTGCGAGCACCGCCGGATCGGTGGTGCAGCCGTTGCGGCAGACGATGGTCGTGGTACGTGTCGCAGTGATCCGGGCGCCGATCTCGCCCTCCATCTCCACCTTGTCCTTCGCGGCGAGCACGGCGATGGCGGCCCTCGGCTGGTTGGAGTTGGCCGACACCAGTTCCGCGATGACCGGGAAGATCTGGTCGGACCAGCCCAGGACGACGGTGTGCCCCACCTCCAGGACCGTGGAGTGCCCGAGCCGCAGCTCCATGATCCGCTGGTTGAGCCCGGTGGTGATCAGGCTGACCAGCGTCGACACGAACAGCAGCGCCACCAGGGCGAGCAGCACGGACGCCAGCACATACAGGGGCGAGCCCACGGCCCCGCCCAGCTTCAGCGTCTGGCCGACGCTCACCCACACGGCCACCAGCTGCCCGGTGAAGGTGGCCGGCGGCCGGCGGTCCGTCCGTACGAGCAGCACGCTCACCGGAACGACGGCGCACAGACAGACGAGCGTGAGCCAGCCGATGAGGGCGGACGTGCTGCGCGATACGAGCGTGTCGAACCGGTACTGCACGCGCCGCCAAAAAGACGCCAGATACCCCAACCGCACCACGCCCTCCGCCCGCCTTTCGGCCCCCACCTCGGCCCCCCGCTTTCCGGTATCGCGGGCAGCCCGACGATCACCGTGTCGCTCACGGTAAGGAGGGCCGGGCGAGGGGAACCGTGGAACGTGGCGGCCCTCACCCAGACGTATGAGCCGCACCGACCCGAAGGGGTGAGCGGGGCGGTGCGCGCGAGGACGGGCCGCCCGACGCCGGCCGACCGGGCCGCGAGCCGAGTCGCATGCCCGGTAGCATCTCCGGCCGCGTATCCAGCCGCATGGCCAGGCATCGGCCCTTGCGTAGACGGGACGCAGACCGGGACGTGGGCCGGGACGTGGGCCGGGACGTGGGCCGGGACGTGGACCGGGACGACGCGCACCGTCACGCAGGCCGGCTCGCAGAGCGGGGGACGCAGACGCGCGCACAGATCGGCGAGCAGGCACGATGAGTGCGACAACAGGTAAAGCTGCAGGTCAGGTGCTCGGCGGGGGCTCCGTGAAGGACCCGCACGGTGTCCGATAATCACCTGTCACAGCCCATATGGGTTCCTTTCCCTCAGGCGTCCCCGCATTGCGATGTTCACGTCCGTCCATAGCCATCGCGCCCAACTGGTGCACCCGGGCCCGGCCTTTCGAGGGAGAGGGCCCCGGGCCCGTGGCCGTGCCGTCCCGGCGGCCGGGGCCGGGACCGGGCCTCTGTGGTGGCGTCGGCTCAGGAGTGATGCCGTACGAAGCCCATGTGGGCGAAGCGTTCGCCGTCGCGCGGGGCCCGGGCCCAGAAGCGGGTGGTGAACGTGGGGAGGCTGCCCTCCGACAGGGCGAAACAGGGGAGCGAGAGGCCCAGTTCGGCGTGGAGGGCCTCAACAGGCGTACCTCCGAACCCAAGTGAGGCCCCGGTGAGCCGATGAAACGCGCGGGGTCGAGGGCGCTGGGTATCGGCCCCGAGCGTTCGATGTCGTTGCCTCGTACCGTGAACGCCTGGTTGCCTGCACCGGGCGCACTCAGTTCGGCACCCTCATCGCCCATCAGAGCGGGCAGGCCGGCGGGGTCGGCGCCTTCGATCCAGATGCAGCGGTACGCCGCGAACGGCTGCCCGTATATCCCGGTCGTCGTCAGCCAAGTGAGACCCGGCGGGTCGAGATCGGGCGACGGCTCGGGAGTGGGCCCGAACTCGCCGCCGCGCGGAGTCGCGAGGATCTCGCGCCCGCGCTGGGGGGTGATCAGCGACCCCAGTACCGGATCGGCGAGCAGACCAAGGGGCGCGAGTAGCAGAGGCCCGGGTGGTATCCACTGAGAGAGCGCGGCGCGCAGCGTGCGCCATGCGGCGTCGGTCGCTCCCCACCGGGCCGTCTCCCGGGCCTCGTCGACGGCCCGGCCCCAGGCACCAGGCGGCGCATAGCGATGGGTGCCGTCGCGCAGTGCGTTCAACAGGCCCTCGGCGATGCCCCGATCGACGCCACGCGCGGCCATCATCCCCAGCCAGTGGTCGTCGCCGCCCAGACGCCATTCGCCGGAGGCCGCTTCGATGGCCGACACCGCAAGGAGCTCGGGCATGTAGCAGGGGTCGGCCACCAGGGAGCCGTAGCCAGGGCGACATCGACCCCAAGTGGCACCGCGACAAAGCGAAGATGGACGCTCACAACGCGCTCATGCACGAGGTGGCAGCGACGGTACGCGCCTTCCAGGACGCCGAGGTGGCGACCGCCGACAGGATCACGTCCGTGGTCGGCGGAACCCAATGGCGCCTTTGCGAATGGCAGCGCCAAGCAAAGCAATCCCTACGGCTTCAGCGAGGGGCAGCTCGACGGGGACGCCGAGCTCCCCTGGGACACCCCGGAGCACTATTCCCAACTGCCCTTCGGACTTGACTGGCACATGCAGCAGTTCGGCGAGAGCGTAGGCGAGAACATCACGGGGGCCGTCACTGGCCTGGTCGATTTGTTCCGCCCCGGCGAGAAGGGGCAGGCAACCCGCAAGGGCCTGTTCATGACGATCGTGGGCGCTGAGGACTACCTGATGGACCCTGACGGCAAGCGCCCAAAGGCCCAGGTCATCACTGAAAGCCGCGCCTATGCGAAGGAGTTCGGCAAGTCGTTGGTGGGCTGGGACGACTGGAAGACCAACCCGGGCAAGGCAACGGGCACCGTCGTCTTCAACCTCCTCACCTTCGCTTCAGGGCCCTTGGGCGCAGCCTCGAAGGTAGGCAAAGCCGGCGAAGCGGCTTCCGTCGCCGCCCGCACGGCAGGCGTGGTGTCCAAGGTGGGCGAGGTCCTCGACCCGATCGGCGCGACCGCGAAGGTCGTCGGCACCGGCGTCCGCGCTCTGCCCAAGGTGTCCGAGCTCGCCAAGAACATCGCCGCCGTCACCAAGGCGACCTCCGAGGCCCACGGCGTGCACAGCATCATCGACCTGAAGGGCGGCTCAACTCCACGTCGGCGATGGCGAGTTCACTATCAGCAAGGACGGGATCCCCAACACCAAGCCCGCCCCGCACGAACTCCCAGCCGACCAGCGCATCCCCTCCACCGCACCGGTACACGAGCCCGAACTCGCAGGAGTCGGGGCGCGCACTCCGGAAGCCAGCCACTCACACGGCAACCAGGCGGGTGAGGCCCTGGCACCAGGCAGCGCAGGACATGACCGTCTTTCACGACATCTGGGGCTGGTTCGACTTTGCCGGGCGTCCGCACCCCGGGGTGCAGGAGCGGAACGCGCCACGGCTGGCCGCAGCTCTCACCGATCTCAACCCAATGCTCGGCGTCAACGCCGAGCCTGGAGAAGCAACTTACTTTGGGATCTCGGGCGATCTCGGAGTGGAAACGCCCGACGCACTTGAGGACGGTTCCGGTCCCGACGTCACGGACAGGCTCTGACGTTCCAGTCGGCAGCAAAAGACAACAGTAGTCAACTCGTTCCCGCCAGGCGCAGAGGTCGATCCAGGAGGTGAGCTGTGATTACAACGCTCCCCGTCGGTAGCTGGTCCTGGGAGACCCAAAGCTCGCCGTCCGGCAGCGACTTGGCGGTGCGTTGCGCGCGGCAGGCCCTCCGTGCGTGGCTGGTCCTGAGGAGCGTGGGCATCGGCGTCGATCACGATGCCCTGTGCGACATCTCCGTGCGGGACGGGATCAGCGGTACGACGGCCGTTATCCGGCGTGGGCTACGCGTCCCGGCGACGGGGGACATTCCGGCTGATACTGAACTGTCCCACGTCTTGCGCTTGGTGGCCCCTGATGAGGCGTCGCGGGTGTCGGTGGATCTGTCCATTCCTGGTGTCGTTCTGCGTGAATGCGTTCCTCACAGCGTGGAGAGGCTCTTCATGGTCTCTGCCGATGCCTGGGCAAGTGGCGCGGGAACCGTAACGCTTCGCACCTTCGGCGATGCCGGGATGTCGCACGACCTCCGCGGATGCAGACAACCCGGGGTGCAGGAGGAAACCGCACCGCGCCTCGCGTCTGCGATCACCGGCATCACACGCCTCCTCGATGCCGACGTGGTCCCCGGGGACACCACATCATTCGGTGTTCCGTCAAAGGACGGGTTCGACGATCTCCCCGATGAAGACCCGGATCTGCTGGACTCCTGGTACATGTTCGAAGTTCCCCGGCGGACGGACCGGCTCCTGCAGCAACTGCCGGAGGGCGGTCCGCAGTTCGACAATGTCACCGAATCGCCGGTCAACTTTTTCGAAGTTGCCAGCGGTGGAACAGCCATCGGGTATCTGTGGGCATCCGCGTCCGACGACGCCGCTGGATACGAACCACGCACTCCCATGGGCGAGGCGGCGCTCGATGCCGCCGTCGAGTGGTTGGGTCGCCTCAGCGAGGCGAAGGCACGCGGCCTGTCCCCGACGCGGGCACTGCATGAACTGGCCTTGTCACGCGCAGATACACGGGGTGGCGCTGTCACCCCGGGTTCGTTGCGGACGGCTGATTCGCTGGAGGACCTCCAGGACCTTTCAGGGCGGGAATGAAGCGCACTCAAGCGGTTCGCTCACAAATCGATGCCACCACCCTGATGTCCTCTGTCCACGGACAGCAGGGCGGCGCGCATACGTGACCGGCGACCGCGCCGGAGGTCGACATTCCCCCAGCCTCCTCCAACCACCCGGCCGCCGCATCCTCATCCGCGACGGCAACCCCCACCAACTCGTCGAGCCCTCTGCGCGACGACGCCCACCGACCGGAAGAACCCCAGCCGTGACCAAAGACGTCATCGCCCTCACCCCCGCCATGCCCGACCCGGCCTCCCTCCTCGCCGGCCTGTATGCGGGCGGCCCCGACCTCACCGTCAACACCCTCGCCGACGGCGCGGTCCTCCAGCTCTGCACCCCCGACGGCATCCCCCTGCTCTCCGTCGAGGCCCCGCACCTGGTCCACCACCCCCACGAAGCCCACCGCCTCCTCGGCGCCCAAGTTCCGCTCCCCGACGGCCCGTTCTGGTGGACTGAGGCCCGCGCCACCGGCGCACTTCCCGGAGCCGAGCACCTCGCCGCCTCCTTCGCCGGGCGGCTCACTGCCGTCCTCGGCGGTGCCGTCTGGCCCCCCGACGCCGCCCACACCGAAGTCGTCCCGCTCTCCTTCCCAATCAGGCTCCCGCCGGTCAGCCGCCGGCGGCCGACATCCACACCGACCGGGCGTCCGTCGTCGTCCAGGACCGCTCCATCATCGCGCTGACCACCTGGCTCTCGAACGCACTCGCCGAAGCCGCCGACCGAGGCCGGGAGCTGCAGATCGTCACCCCGCCCACGAGCCGCCTGGCCCTCCCCACCCGTACAGCCCTGGCCGTCGGCCCGCGCCGCTGGGTCGTCCAACATCCCGAGACCGGCTACTACGACGGACTGCGAGGCACCCGACTCCACTGGAACGACGGCGCCTTCACCGAGGAACACGGCCCCGACGGCACGCCCTGCGTCGCCGCGCCCTTCACGACTACCATCGGCGCCCCCACCCCAGAGGGCGAGCGCCAGGTCGCCTTCGCCCTGCGTACAGTCCACCCCGCCACAGCCGACCTCGTCCTCGGCGGCGCACTCGAAGCCACCTGGCAGCACCTCACCGGTGCCCCACCCACGGGCTGGGGCACCGCCGAACCCGTCAACCTTCCCTGGTCCAAGCGCGAGTTGACGGAACTCGCACGCACCCGCGCCCAGAAGGGCGCCCCCACCGTCCTCATCACCCTCGGAACCCCCGAACAACCGGCCATCGCCACCACGCGGATCGCCCACACCCCCGCGGGTATCCAAACCGGACCACGAGAACGAACATCGGGCCCGCGCCGAGGTAAGCCGTGCACTGGGTGGGCTGGGTGGCCGTACCGGTCGGGGTGGATCTTGCGGAACTCGCAGAGGCAGCAAATAAAGCCTGATCGTTCGGCATTCAACCTAGTCGCTCCAGGCCGGGACCCCGCGTCGGACTGACTTGGGTGTCAAAGGACTCCAGCACTGCGGTCCTACCGTCCTACCGACTGGCTTCCTGACGGGCGCGAAACCGTCTTCGACGGCCCGGAGCTGTACCTGGACGTTCAACGGTTCCACCGGCGCCCGGACCTGCCGTCGCGAGAGAGCCAAGCACCCCGGCGATGTGACTTTTTGTGACTGATGAGAGGGTCGGGCGGGTGAGCGAGACACCGAAGAACACCCTGCAATACCGCGTTGACGGGCCAGAAGACGCTCCTGTCCTGGTCATGGGGCCGTCGCTGGGGACTACCTGGCACATGTGGGACCGCCAGATACCCGAGCTGGCCGCCACCTGGCGCGTGGTGAGGTTCGATCTGCCGGGGCACGGCGGGGCGCCCGCCGAGCCCGCGCACTCCGTGGCCGAGCTCGGGGACCGGCTGATCGCCACCCTCGACGGGCTCGGCGTCCAGCGCTTCGGCTACGCCGGGTGCTCCATAGGTGGCGCGATCGGCGCCGACCTGGCGCTGCGCCACCCGCACCGCGTCGCGTCGCTGGCCCTGGTCGCCGCCTCGCCCCGGTTCGGCACCGCCGACGAGTACCGCCAGCGCGGTGTGATCGTCCGGGCCAACGGCATGGACCCGATGGCGCGCTCCGCGCCCGAGCGCTGGTTCACCGCCGCGTACGCCGCCGCCCAGCCCGCCATCGTCGAGTGGGCCGTGCAGATGGTCCGCACCACCGACCCCGCCTGTTACATCGCGGCCTGCGAGGCGCTCGCCGCGTTCGACATCCGGGCCGAGCTCGGCCGGATCACCGTGCCCACGCTCGCCCTGGTCGGCGCCGAGGACCGGGTGACCGGGCCCGGCGAGGCCCGCACGCTGGTCGCGGGCGTCCCCGGCGCCGGTCTCGCCGTGGTGCCGGGCGCCTCCCACCTGGCCCCGGTCGAGCAGCCGGCCGCCGTCACCGACCTCCTCGTACGCCACTTCTCGACGGCGTGGCAGGAGACGCTCACCGCCATCACCGTGCCGCCCGCCGTGCCCGCGCCCCTGGCGCCCCCGGTGGCCGGGGTCCCGCTCGGCCCCGAGGCCCCGGCCGATACGGCGGCCCCCGCGCAGGTCGAGCCCGCAGGAGTCGCGGACGCGTACGAGCGCGGCATGAAGATCCGGCGCGAGGTCCTCGGCGACGCCCACGTGGACGCCGAGACGGCCGGAGCCGACTCCTTCAGGAGCGACTTCGACGAGGTCACGACCCGCCACATGTGGGGCGAGGTGTGGTCGAGGGACGGCCTCGACCGGCGGACCCGGGCCGCGGTCGCCCTCGCCGCGCTCACCACGGGCGGCCATCTGGACGACCTCGCGGCGCACACCCGGGCCGCGCTGCGCGCCGGACTCGCCCCGGACGAGATCAAGGAGATCCTCCTCCAGACCGGCGTGTACTGCGGCGCCCCCGCGGCGAGCGCCGCCTTCCGGGTCGTCGGCGCGGTGATCCTTGAGGAAACGACCCCGCGCGGATGACCTGATTCCGTGTCCGTGCGCCGGGCCGGGAGCAGGATGGGTCCATGAGTCTGCACCTGACCAAGAAGACCCACGCCTGCGTCCAGCTCAGCAAGGACGGCCGCACCCTCGTCATCGACCCGGGCACGTTCAGTGAACAGGACGCGGCGGTGGGTGCCGACGCCATCCTCGTCACCCATGAGCACCTGGACCACTTCAACGAGGAGCGGCTGCGGGCCGGCCTCGAAGCCAACCCCGCCGCCGAGCTCTGGACCCTGCGCAGCGTCGCGGAGAAGATCTCGGCGGCCTTCCCCGGCCGCGTCCACACCGTCGGCCACGGCGACACCTTCGAGGCGGCCGGGTTCGACGTCCAGGTCCACGGCGAACTGCACGCCGTGATCCACCCCGACATCCCGCGCATCACCAACATCGGCTTCCTGGTGGACGGTTCGGTCTTCCACCCGGGCGACGCGCTCACCGTGCCCGACCACACCGTCGACACCCTGATGCTTCCGGTGATGGCCCCCTGGAACAAGATCTCCGAGGTGATCGACTACGTGCGCGAGGTCAAGCCGCGCCGCGCCATTGACATCCACGACGCCCTGCTCACCGACCTCGCCCGGCCCATCTACGACTCGCAGATCGGCGCGCTCGGCGGCACCGACCACGCTCGGCTGACCCCGGGGGAGTCGACCCATCTGTGACTGTCAGTGCCGGGCGGTAGGTTGGGCTCCATGCGTATCGCCACCTGGAATGTGAACTCGATCACCGCTCGGCTGCCCCGTCTGCTGGCCTGGCTGGAGAGCAGCGGCACCGATGTGCTGTGCATCCAGGAGACCAAGACGACGGTCGAGGGCTTCCCCGCCGCCGAGCTGCGTGAGCTCGGCTACGAGTCCGCGGTCAACGCCAGCGGCCGGTGGAACGGGGTGGCCCTCGTCTCCCGGGTCGGCCTCGACGACGTCGTGCTCGGGCTGCCCGGCGGCCCGGACTACGAGGGCGTGGAGGAGCCGCGCGCGATCTCGGCGACCTGCGGCGGCGTCCGCCTCTGGTCGGTGTACGTGCCCAACGGCCGCGAGGTCGAGCACGACCACTACGCGTACAAGCTGAGCTGGTTCGCGGCCCTGAAGGCGGCCGTCGCCGAGGACGCGGCGGGCCCGCGCCCCTTCGCGGTGCTCGGCGACTACAACGTGGCCCCCACCGACGAGGACGTCTACGACCCGGCCGTCTTCGAGGGCCTCACCCACGTCACCCCGGCGGAGCGCGCGGCGCTCGCGGCCCTGCGCGAGGCCGGGTTGACCGACGTGGTGCCCCGCCCGCTGAAGTACGACCGCCCCTACACGTACTGGGACTACCGACAGCTGGCCTTCCCGAAGAACCGGGGGATGCGCATCGACCTGGTCTACGGCAACGAGCCGTTCGCCGGTGCCGTCAAGGACAGCTACGTCGACCGCGAGGAGCGCAAGGGCAAGGGCGCGTCCGACCACGCGCCGGTCGTGGTGGACCTCGACGTCTGAGCCGGGCGGCACCGCCCCGGCGCCGGGCACCGACCCGCCCGCGCGGTGGCCCGGCGCCTGAGGCGGTGTCTGGCGGATCATGGCCGGGGGGCACCCTGCGTGCCCCGTAGTGCTACTGACCGTTCAAATGGCAGTGTGGATCGTATGAACTTCCTCCAGAACTGGCGAAGGCGGCACCCGGCGGCGTCCGTGGCGGAGATCTACCGGGAGGACCCGCAGGGCGTCGCGGAGGTGCTCTCGGAGTGTGAACTGCTGCGCACCAGGGCCTGGCAGAACAGTCTCGAACTGGACGACTCCCCGGCCTCGTTGGACGCGCTCGACCAGCTGACCCCGCGCTGGCGCGAGGATCCGGAGGAGCTGCCCTGGCTGGGCAACGACGCGGGTCTGTATCTCGGCACCGTCATCGTCCGCACCGTCCCGGGCGCGTGCTGGGACGTATGGCCCAGCGGGCAGCCCGTGGTGCGGCTCGCCTCCGGCCGTGAGATCGACGTGGTGGACGCGGGCCTGACCTGGGCGGCGACCGGTGCTCCCGAACTGTTCCAGGTCTACGCCGAGGCCGCGGAGGCCTGACGCGGTCGGCGCGCCGGGCGGCCGCGCGCCCCTCCGCGATGCTCCGGCCAAAATACGGTTTATGCCCTATTCGCGCGTGTCGAGATGAAGTCCCTTACCGGGCTGGATAGTTTGCGCTGACCTCGACACAGCGATGAGTGGGCAGGACAGTGTATGGCCGTCGATCCGTTGATCGAGCTGCGTGACGTCAACAAGTACTTCGGGACGCTGCACGTCCTCCAGGACATCAACCTCACCGTCGGCCGCGGGGAGGTGGTGGTGGTCATCGGCCCGTCCGGCTCGGGCAAGTCGACGCTCTGCCGGACGATGAACCGCCTCGAAACGATCGAGTCGGGCTCCATCGCCATCGACGGCAGACCGCTCCCCGCGGAAGGCAAGGGCCTCGCCCAGCTCCGTGCCGAAGTCGGCATGGTCTTCCAGTCGTTCAACCTCTTCGCGCACAAGACCGTCCTCGCCAATGTCTCGCTGGCCCAGACGAAGGTGCGCGGCCGCAAGAAGGAGGAGGCCGACCAGCGCTCCCGTGAGCTCCTCGACCGGGTCGGCCTCGCCGCGCAGGCCGAGAAGCTCCCCGCCCAGCTCTCCGGCGGCCAGCAGCAACGCGTGGCCATCGCCCGCGCCCTCGCCATGGACCCCAAGGTCATGCTCTTCGACGAGCCCACATCGGCGCTCGACCCGGAGATGATCAACGAGGTGCTCGAAGTCATGCAGCAGCTGGCGCGGGACGGCATGACCATGGTCGTCGTCACCCACGAGATGGGCTTCGCCCGCTCCGCCGCCAACCGCGTCGTGTTCATGGCGGACGGCCGCATCATCGAGGACCGCACCCCCGACGCCTTCTTCACCAACCCGCAGAGCGACCGGGCCAAGGACTTCCTCTCCAAGATCCTCAAGCACTGAACGGGGGGTGTACGCAACGATGATGGCCACACGCCGCGCGCTCGCCGCGCTGCTCCTCGTCCTGGCCCTGGCCGGCTGCGGCAAGTCGGGCAGCCCGCCGGTCAAGGGCCCCAAGGCCGAACTGCTGCCGCACTACACGGTCGCCAAGGACGTCAGCCTGCCCGGCTCCTCGGTGTGGCGGCGCGCGAAGAGCCGCGGCCACCTCGTCGTCGGCGCCAAGGAGGACCAGCCCTACCTCGGCGAGAAGGACCCGGCCACCGGCGTCTACACCGGCTTCGACATCGAGATCGCCAAAATGATGTCCGCCTCGCTCGGCTTCGATCCGGCGACCATCCAGTTCAAGACGATCGCCTCCGCCAACCGCGAAACCGCGCTGCAGAACGGTCAGATCGACTACTACGTCGGCACCTACACCATCAACGACAACCGCAAGAAGCTCGTCGGCTTCGCGGGCCCCTACTACCTGGCAGGCCAGGGCCTCCTGGTGCGCACGGACGAGGACAACCTCACCACGCCCCAGGACTTCGACGGCAAGCGGGTGTGCTCGGCGGCCGGTTCCACCCCGTACCAGCGGATGGAGAAGGACTACCCGAAGGTCGACATGGTCGCCTACGACACCTACTCGGTGTGCGTGGACAACCTGCTCACCTTCCAGGTCGCGGCCGTCACCACCGACGACACCATCCTGAGCGGCTACGCGGCCAAGGTGCCCGACGAACTCAAGGTGGTCGGCAAGCCGTTCTCCAAGGAGCCGTACGGCGTGGGCGTGCCCCGGAGCGACAACACGCTGCGGTTCTTCCTCGACGACGCCATCGAGGCCCACGAGAAGAACGGCGACTGGAAGAAGGCGTACGCCGCGACGCTCGGGCTGTCCGGGCGCCCGCCGGCCCCCGCGCCGCCCATCGACCGCTACCCGGCGAGCTGAGGCCGCAATGGACGTACTCACCAAGAACTTCTCGCTGTACGGCAAGGGCTTCCTCGGCACCGTCGAACTGACCGTCTACGCCTCGGTCCTCGCGCTGGTGCTCGGCTTCGTCATGGCGTCCTTCCGGGTGTCGCCGGTCGGCTCGTTCCGCGCGCTCGGCACGGTATGGGTGGCCGTGCTGCGCAACACGCCGCTCACCCTGCTCTTCTTCGCCGTACTGCTCGGCCTGCCGCGGTTCGGCCTGGTGCTGCCCTTCCAGCTCTTCGCGGTGATCGCGCTCGGCTGCTACACCTCCGCGTTCATCTGCGAGGCGTTGCGCTCCGGCATCAACACCGTGCCCAAGGGCCAGGGCGAGGCGGCCAGAAGCCTCGGGATGACCTTCGGCCAGACCCTGTCGGGTGTCGTGCTGCCGCAGGCGTTCCGTTCGGTGATCCCGCCGATCGGCTCCACCCTGATCGCGCTCGCCAAGAACTCCGCGATCGCGGGGGCGTTCAGCGTGACCGAACTCCTCGGCACGTACAAGACGTTGAGCGAGCTCGGCTACAACATCATCTGGACGTTCGTCTGGATCGCCGTCGGCTACCTGATCATCACCCTCTTCATCAGCGCCGTCTTCACCATCCTCGAAAAGCGCTGGGGAGTCGCCCGATGACCGCGCCACTGGCCACGGATTCCACCGCCCTCTACGACATCCCGGGGCCGAAGACCCAGCAGCGGCACCTGGTCTACGGGATCATCTCGACGATCCTGATCCTCGCCCTGATCGGCTGGGTCCTGTATCTCCTGTTCGACACCGACCAGTTCACCTCCGCCAAATGGACGCCGTTCGAGTACAAGGGCATCCAGGAGCTGCTGCTCCGCGGGCTCGGCAACACCTTGCGGGCCTTCGCGTTCGCCTCGGTGCTCTCGCTCGCGCTCGGTGCGGTGCTCGCCACCGGGCGGCTCTCCGACCACCGGCCGGTGCGCTGGCTGGCGACCCTGCTGGTGGAGTTCTTCCGCGCGATGCCCGTCCTGGTGATGATCTTCTTCATCTTCGTGGCGCTGAAGGTGCAGCCGCTGCCGGCTCTGGTGGCCGGTCTCACGCTCTACAACGGCTCGGTCCTGGCCGAGGTCTTCAGGGCCGGCGTCAACTCCGTGGAACGCGGCCAGAAGGAGGCGGCATTCTCTCTCGGCATGCGCAAGGCACAGGTCATGACGTACGTGCTGGTCCCCCAGGGGATCAGGGCCATGCTGCCGACCATCATCAGCCAGTTGGTGGTCGCCCTGAAGGACACCTCGCTCGGCTATCTGATCACCTATGAGGAGTTCCTCCACGCGGGGAAGCTCATCGCGTCGAATCTCGACTACGATTTGCCGTTCATCCCCGTGGTGATGGTGATCTCACCGATCTACATCGGGATGTGCATGCTGCTTTCCTGGTTCGCCACCTGGATGGCCAGGAGACAGAAGCGCAATCCCAAGACGGAGGCCGTGGACGTCGCACCGGCCGAACCAGGGACGCTGCTGCCGAGGGGGCCCCTACAGGGCCCTTGAGGCCCGGGGGGAGCGCAGCAGCTCAGGGGCCATGCCCGCCCGGCAGCAGCCGGTGATCACTTCTCGCGGAGCGGCACCGTCAGAGATGACGGATCCGACGCGGGCGAGGAGAAGGTCAGCTGTGTGCCGAGCGGGTTGTGCTCGATGCGGAGCGGGCCCACGTCGCGAAAAGGCGCGACGGGGGCCGCTCTCCGCAGAGCCCGGCGGTGCGGGCCGGCTCCCGAAGACCCGCCCCGTGCCGATCGGCGGGCCCGGTTCGCGGATGCCGGGTCAGCCGGCCGCGGGGGCGGTCAGGGCACTCTTCGCCTTCCACGCGTCGTACGGCAGGTTCCACTCGCCATAGCCGTTGTTGAGGGCCTGGGTGCCCTTGGAGCCGTCGCCCGTGATCTCGAACGGGTCGCCGACCTGCACCGTCCCGTACACGTACTTGGCGTCCGCGTCGCTCATGCCGATGCAGCCCGAACTGTGGTTGACGGAGCCGAAGTAGTCGGCGTTCCACGGCGCGGCATGTGCGTACATCCCGGACCAGGTGAGCCGCATCGAGTAGTCGACCATCTTGTTGTAGGAGCTGCCGAGGCCCACGGTCTCGGAGTTCATGTTGATCGTGCCCTCCTTGGCCATCAGGACCGTCTTGCCGCGCCAGGACGCCTTGTCGCCGCCGGGGGTGCCCGCCGACATCGGGATGTCCTTCAGCAACGCGCCGTCGCGGTAGAGCTTGAGGCGGTGCGCGCTGAGGTCCGCCTCGACGATCTGGTTCTGGCCGATGGTGAAGTCGGTCTTGTAGTCCTTCACGAACCAGCCGCCCGACGTACCCGAGTCGACGCCGTTGAGGTCGGCTTCCAGGGTCACCTTGGTGCCGGACTTCCAGTAGTCCTTGGGGCGCCAGTCGACGCGGTCCTTGCCCGAGTAGTCCTGCATCCAGCCCCAGGAGCCCTCGGTGTTGTTCGAGGTCGTCACCTTCAGCTGCTTCTCGACCGCGGCCCGGTTCTTGACCGGGTTGTCGAAAACGATCGAGACCGGCTGGCCCACGCCCACCGTCGTGCCCTTGCCGGGCACCATGCTCACCTTGTTGACCTTGCCGGCGGCCGCCGTCGTGAACGCGGCCTGCGCGGTGGCGCCCTTGGCGTCCTTGGCCTCGACCGTGTACTTGGTGCCCGGAGCGGCGGAGCGCTCGGAGGTCCAGGACTTGCCGTCCGCGGCTATCTTGCCGGTGAGGGCGGAGCCCTTGGCGTCGGTGACCGTGACGCTGCCCAGGGTGCCGTCGGCCAGCGTGACCTTCACCGGCTCACCGGGCTTGGCCTGATCACCCGTCAGATTCACCACGATCTCCGGCTTCTTCGCGGCCTTGAGATCGCTCTTTCCGTCGCCCGACGAGGACCCGCCGCCCCCGCACGCCGTCAGGGCGGCGGCGAGAACCGCCGTTCCGGCGAGGGCGGCCATACGGACCGAGCGGCGGGAGACCGAGTGGCGGGAGGGGGAGGGGTGGCGAGTTGTGCGGCTCAACTGAAGGACCTCCGTTGCACATGCGTTTTCCATAGGTGAGAGTCACCAGCCGGACTTCAGGTTGCAGGACGCAGCGGAAAGCCCTGCGATTCCTCTGTGACAAGGACCGCACAAGAACGGTCATCGTCCGGTCACATTCGACGCGAGAAGTCGTCATGGACCGCTGTGAGCATCCTGTGCATCCCCGGAGGCCGACGCCGGGACGCACTTGGGAGGCCACAGACGTGTCCGCACTGCTGGTGACCGGCGATCGAGTCCAGGACGCCGAGGTCCGCGCCCTCGACGCCGCCGAGTACCGAATTTTTCTCGCGGGCCGCGCCGACGTCAGCTTTCTGCAATGTCCTTCGTGGGCCGATGTGAAGGACCAATGGGTCGGCGAAAGGGTCGGATGGTCCCTTGACGGCGGCGCATTGACCGGGGCGGCCCAGATTCTCTACCGGCAATTCCCCGGCACCCGGAAATACTTCGCCTATCTGCCGGAAGGGCCCGTCGCCGACTGGTCCGACCCCGACATCGACCGCTGGCTCGGACCGCTCCTGCGCCATCTGCGCAAGGCCGGCGCGTTCGCGGTGCGGATCGGACCCATGCCCGCTTACCGGCGCTGGGAGGCGTCCCGCCTCAAGGCCGCCGCCGGAGCCGGCCGCCGGATCGGCGACATCCTCGCCAGCGAGGTGGACCCGCTCGGTTCCGCCGTCGCCGAACGGCTGCGTACCCGCGGCTGGAAACGGTGCGGCGGCGACGACGGCGGCGATGCCGACGCACAGCCCCGCCACGTCTTCCGCCTTCCCCTGGCCGGCCGCACCACCGACCAGCTGTGGGCCGGGCTCAACCAGGAGTGGCGGCGCAACGTGCGCGCCGCCGACCGGGCCGGGGTGGAGGTCGTCGTCGCCGGCCCCGAGTACCTGGCCGAGTTCTACCGGCTGCTGAGGATCACCGAGGAGCGGGACGGATTTCGCCTCGGGCGCTCCCTCGCGTACTTCGAGCGCCAGTACGTGGCGCTCAACACCGAACAGCCCGGCCGCATGCGGCTCTACCTCGCCGTCCACCAGGGCGAGGTGCTCGCCGCGCACACCATGATCACGGTGGGCGGCCGGGCCTGGTACCAGACCGGCGCCTCCGCCGACCACCGCCGCGAGGTCCGCCCCAGCAACGCGTTGCAGTGGCAGATGATCCAGGACGCCCACGCCGGCGGCGCCGAGGTGTACGACATGCGCGGGGTACCCTCCACTCTCGATCCGCACGACCGCCCCTTCGGGCTGCTGCGCTGGAAACTGGGCACCGGCGGCCATGTCGTCGAGACCCTGGGGGAGTGGGAGACATGCACGGGCGGGACCACCAACAACGCGCTGTACCGCGCCTTCCAGGCGTATCTGGCGCGCCGGTGACCGCGACCGCCGCCCCCGTGAAGAGCGGCAGCCCGGGACTGCTGCGCAGCAGCGCCGTGATGGCGGCGGGCTCCATCGTCTCGCGCGCCACCGGATTCATCCGCTCCGCGGTGATCGCGGCCGCGCTCGGCATCGGGCTGCTCGGCGACGGATACGCCGTCGCCAACAACGTCCCCAACATCCTCTACATGCTGCTCATCGGGGGCACCCTCAACGCGGTCTTCGTGCCCGAGCTGGTGCGGGCCGCCAAGGAGCACGCCGACGGCGGGGCGGCCTACACCGACCGGCTCATGACGGCCTGCGCCTGCGCGCTCGTCGTGGTCACGGTGCTCGCCGTCGTCGCCGCCCCGGCGATCGTCCACGGATACACCGACTACAGCGGCGCCCAGGCCGAGCTCACCATCGCCCTTGCCCGCTACTGCCTGCCGCAGATCCTCTTCTACGGCCTCTTCACGCTGTTCGGCCAAGTCCTCAACGCGCGCGGCAGGTTCGGTGCCATGATGTGGACGCCGGTCCTCAACAACGTCGTGGTCATCGGGGTGTTCGGGTCCTACCTGGCCCTCGCGGCGGGCAGTGGAGGATCGCTGAGCGCGGGCGACGCCCGGCTGCTCGGCTGGGGCACCACCGCGGGCATAGCCGTCCAGGCCCTCGCCCTGGTGCCGTCGCTGAGCGCGGCCGGGTTCCGCTGGCGCCCGCGGTTCGACTGGCGCGGCCACGGGCTCGGCCGGCCGCTGCGCTCGGCGGGCTGGGCGGTCCTGCTCGTCGTCTGCAACCAGCTCGCCTACTGGGTGGTGACCCGGCTCTCCACCACCGCCGGGACCGAGGCATCGCACCAGGGCATCGAGGGAGCGGGCTACACCGCGTACACCAACGCCTATGTGCTGTGGATGGTGCCGCACGGCATCGTCACCGTCTCCCTGATCACCGCCCTCATGCCGAAGATGAGCCGCGCATCGGCCGACGGCGACCTCGCCCAGGTGCGCCGCGACCTGTCGTACGGACTGCGCACCTGCGCTGCGGTGATCGTCCCCGCGGCCTGCGCCCTGTTCGCGCTCGCGCCCTGGATCCTCGGCTCGGTCTACGCGTACGGAAGGACCGGCTCCGGCGAGATCACGGTCATGGCGGGCATGCTCATGGCGTTCGCACCCGGCCTGATCGCCCTGTCGGGACAGTACGTCCTCTCGCGCGGCTTCTACGCGCTCGGCGACACCCGCACCCCCTTCCTGCTCAACCTCGTCATCGCCGGTGTGAACGCCGCGCTCACCGTCGTCGCCCATGCCGCGCTGCCCGCGCGCTGGGCGGTGACCGGGATCGCCGGGGCGTACACGGTGGCGCTCTGCGCGGGCCTGACGGTCACCGCGTACACCCTCAACCGCAGGCTCGGCGGCGGCCCGCTGCTGCGCTCGCCCGCCGTCCGCGCCCACCTGCGGCTCCTTGTGGCCTGTGGGCCCGCCGCGGCGCTCGGTTACGGGGCCGCGCGCACCGCCGATCCGCTCGGCAGTGTCGCCGCGGCCGGCGCGGGAACCGTCGCGCTCGTGATCGTCCTCGCGCTGCTCGCCCGGCCGCTCGGCCTCACCGCCGTACTCGACAAGGTGCGCCCCGCCGGCGGCCGGCACCGAGCCCGGTGACGGGACAATCCAGACCCTTGGGATACTGACGCCTATGCCTCGCGTGCTCCTCATAGAAGACGACCCCTCCGTACGCGAAGGGGTCGAGCTCGGCCTGCGCCGGCGCGGCCACGAGGTGCGGGCCGCCGGGACCGGCGAGGCCGGACTCGCCTCACTCAAGGCCTTCCACCCCGAGCTCGTGCTGCTCGACCTGATGCTGCCCGGCATGAACGGCGTCCAGGTCTGCCGCAAGATCCGCGAGACCAGCCAGCTGCCGATCATCATGCTCACCGCGCGCGGCGACGACTTCGACGTGGTGATCGGACTGGAGGCGGGCGCCGACGACTACATCGTCAAACCCGCCCGCACCGAAGTCATCGAAGCCCGTATCCGGGCGGTCCTGCGCCGCCTCGCCGATCCCGTCGCCCGCTCGGGACCCGAGGTCCACGGCGAACTCGCCCTGGACCGGGCGGGCCTGACCGCCGCCAAGAACGGCGAGCGCCTGGCGCTCGCCCCCTCCGAACTCAAGCTCTTGCTCCACCTCGCCGCCTCGCCCGAGCAGGTCTTCAGCCGTCAGCAGCTCCTCGAATCGGTGTGGGAGCACAGCTACCACGGCGACGCCCGGCTCGTCGACGCCTGTGTACGGAGGCTGCGCCAGAAGCTCGGCGACACCGGCGGCAGCGACGGCGCCCCCCGCTACATCCAGACCGTGCGCGGCTTCGGCTACCGCTTCGGGCCGCTGTGAGGTTCCCGCTGCGCCGCGCCTTCCGCCCCGGCCTGCGCACCCGGCTGATCGCGGCGTTCCTCCTGGTGGCCGCGGTCAGCGCGGTCACCACCGCCGCTCTCACCTACCAGTCGGCCCGCTCGGCCATCCTCAAACAGGCCCAGGACCAGGCCGTCGAGCAGTTCCGCGAACAGATAGCCACCGAGTACTTCGCGCTGCCCACCTCCACCGCCGCGCTGCAGAACGCCTGCCGCACCCTGGCACGGGCGGGCAAACCGCACCCCTGGTTCGTCTTCGCCGAGTACGGCACACTGCGCGCCTCCTCCACCAGCCGGCCCACCTCCACCGTCGTCACCGACGCGCTGCGCCGCCAGACCCACGCCAACGCGCACGGCTCGTTCCAGCGTGTGATCCAGGACGGCACCCCGTATCTGACCATCGGCATGCCCGTGATGTTCGACCGTGGCGCCATGGACGAGCAGCGCAGCGGGATCTACCTCTACGCCGTGATGGACCTCAAGACCGAGAGCATCACCATCGAGGCCATGGTCTCGGCGGCCAAGAACGGCGCGCTGCCCGCGCTCGCCGTCGCCGTGGTCCCCGCGCTGCTCGCCGCCCGCAGCGTGCTGCGCCCCGTGCGCGATCTGCGGCGGGCCGCGAGCAGCATGGGCAAGGGCCGCCTCGACACCCGTATCGAGGTGAAGGGATCGGACGAACTCGCCGATCTGGCCTGGACGTTCAACGAATCGGCAAAGGAACTGGAGCGCTCCGTCGAGGAGTTGCAGAAGGCCGAGGCACGGGCCAGGCGCTTCGCCTCCGACGTCAGCCACGAACTGCGCACCCCGCTCGCCGGCATGCTGGCCGTCACCGAGGTACTCGACGAGGACGCCGACGGCCTCGACCCCGACACGGCGCGCGCGGTACGGCTCATCTCGGCCGAAACCGGCAAGCTCGCCACCCTCGTCGAGGACCTCATGGAGATCTCCCGCTTCGACGCCAAGGCCGCCGAGCTCAACACCGACGAGGTCGACGTCGCCGAGGCCATCCGCAAGACCCTCCAGAGCCGGCACTGGCAGGACCGTGTCGTCACCCGACTCCCGGACGGCGTACGGGCGATGATCGACCCCAGGCGTTTCGACATCGTGATCGCCAACCTCGTCGGCAACGCCCTGCGGCACGGCTCGGAGCCGGTGACCGTGCGACTTCGCCCGGCCCGCGACGACGGCCCGCTGGTCGTCGAGGTCGCCGACGCCGGGCCCGGCATCGACGCGGCCGTCCTGCCGCACATCTTCGACCGCTTCTTCAAGGCGGACGCGGCCCGTACCCGCTCGGCCGGCAGCGGTCTCGGCCTCGCGATCACCAGGGAGAACGTACGGCTGCACGGCGGCACGGTCGGCGCGGCGAACGGGCCGGAGGGCGGCGCCGTCTTCACCGTCGAGCTGCCCACCGGGCTCGGCGCGGCCGCGCCCGCGGAGGCGGCCCGATGAGATTCAAGGTCACTGCGCCCCGCCTCCTGGCCGCCGCGCCCCGCGTCCTGGCCGCCGTGCCCCATGTCAGGGCCGCCGTGCCCCGCGTCCTCGCCGTGTTCGCCCTGCTGCCCGCCGGGCTGCTCGCGGCGGGCTGTGGCATCCAGTCCACCGACGTCATCGCGGTGGGCGACCCGGCGTCCGCGCAGGCGGTGCCGCCTCCCGACCAGGGCACCGTGCTGTACTTCGTCGGGCCGGACGGCCTGATGCCGGTGGTGCGCGATGGCGGCCCGGGGCCGGCGCTCCCGCTGCTCTTCGCCGGCCCGGACGCGAACGAGAAGGCGGCGGGGCTCCGCTCCGAACTCCCGCCGCTGCGGGGCCCGTTGAAGATGGGCGTGGGCGAGGGCGAGGTCACCGTGGTGTTCGGCCAGGACGTCTCGAAGATCACCGTGGTCGCCCGGCGGCAGATCGCCTGCACGGCCCTGCGAGCGGTGGCGCGCGGCGCGGACTTGAGGGTGACGATCAGGGGCACCGGCGCCGGGAACGCGCTCGACCCCGTCGGCTGCACGACCTGACCCGGCGCCGGACCGGCGACCACCTCATTGACTTCAATTCAGTAAACCCATGGGTAACACTCTGGCGCGCGGGCCGCTGACGGACCAAGCTCTGCGTGTGGAGAATTCAGCCAGTCCGACACAGCCCGCCGCCGGCCCGATCGTCCTGCCGCTGCGGCGGCCCCTGATCTGGGTCCCGCTCGCCGCGATCGGGGTGGCCGTGCTCTGGTGGCTCGCGGTCGCGTCCGTCTTCGACGGCCCCAACGGCGACGTCGCCGGCCCGGTGATGGCCGTCGCCGGTGTGGTCCTGCTCGGGGTCGCCGCCGTCTTCGTCGGCTACCTTCTGCGCCCCCTGCGCATCGAGGTGGACACCGACACCCTCACCGTGCGGCTGCCGACCTGGCTCGCCGGGCGCATCGACTGGGACGAGGTGAACGCGGTGAGCGCCATCGCCCTGCGAACGGGAACCAAGGTGCGCCGCTTCCTCGTCGTCGACCTGCGCTCGCCCGCGCTCCCCTACATCAGCCGGCCCCGCTCCATGTACCGCCGCCTGGCGCCCGTGCTCGGCCGGCCCACCGGCGCGCACGGGCTCTGCTTCGAGGAGCAGATCTTCGCCTTCGACGCGGCCGACGCCCTGGCGGAGGTGGGGCGCTTGGCCCCCGCCGAGGTGGCCGTCGACGACCACACGGCGCAACCCGTACGCAGTCCCTGGCAGTTCTGACCGGCTTCTTGCCTCGCGGCAGGGCGACCGCCACCGTGTACGCGTACGTCTCGCACACCGACGGCACCACCGCGAGCCGTACGCCGCCGACCGCCGTCCGGAATCGGAGTACCCATGGCCGGATTCACGCTGCCCCACACCCTCCACGGCGACGGACCGCACCGCGTCGTCGCCGTGCACGGCTGGCTCGCCGACCGCGCCGGCTACGCGGCGGTCCTGCCCGACCTGGACGCCGCCCAGTTCACCTACGCCTTCGTCGACCTGCGCGGATACGGCGAGGCACGGGACGCCCCCGGCGCGTTCACCACCAGCGAGGGCGCCGAGGACATACTGGCGCTCGCCGACCGGCTCGGCTGGCACCGCTTCTCGCTGATCGGACACTCCATGGGCGGCGCCGTCGTCCAGCGCGTCCTGGCCGCCGCCCCCGACCGGGTGCGCCGCATGGTCGGCATATCACCGGTCCCGGCGAGCGGCATGCCCATGGATGAGGAGACGCGCGCACTGTTCACCGCGGCGGCCGAGCGGCCCGCCAAGCGCCGGGCCATCATCGACCTCACCACCGGCGGCAACCGCCCCGACGCCTGGCTCGACCGCATGACCTGGCGCTCGGTGGAGCGCAGCGACCCCAAGGCGTTCCGCGCCTGGCTCGACTCCTGGGCGGGCGAGGACTTCCACGAGGAGACCGAGGGCTCCCCGGTGCCGGCGCTCGCGGTGGTCGGCGCCCTCGACCCGGCGATCAACGCGGCCTTCCTGCGCGGGACGTGGATGCGCTGGTACCCCGCGGGCCAGCTCGTCGAACTGCCCCACGCCGGACACCACGCCATGGACGAGACCCCACTCGACCTCATACGCACCGTGGAGGACTTCCTGCGGGCCGACCATGTCTGAGCCTGCCCTGTCCGATCCGGCCGGCCCTGAGCCCGCCCCCGTCCGAGGCCACCCGTGATGACCGACGCGCCCGACATCTTCGACCCCCGCCAGTACGCCGCGGGGCCGCCGTACGCCGCCTACCGCGAACTGCGCGACCACCGGCCCGTCGCGTGGCAGGCGGAGCCCGAAGTGCTCGGCTGGCCGGCCGGCCCCGGCTTCTGGGCGGTGACCCGCCACGCCGACGTCGTACGGGTCCTCAAGGACGCGGGTACCTACTCCTCCGCGCTCGGCGCCACCCAGATCCGCGACCCCGACCCGGCGGATCTGCCGTTCATCCGCCGCATGATGCTCAACCAGGACCCCCGCCCAGGCCCCCGCTCCCGCGACGCCGGTCCCGCGCTCCAGGACCACGGCAGGCTGCGCCGCCTGGTGAGCCGCGCCTTCACACCGGGCCGCATCGAGCGCTTCGAGGCGCTGGCCCGCGAACGGGCCCGCGCCCTGCTGACCGCGGCCCGCGACGGCGCCGAGGACGGCGTGTGCGATGTGGTCGCCGACGTCACCGACGACTACGCGCTGCTCAACCTCACCGACCTGCTGGGCGTGCCGCCGGGTGACCGGGGGCTCCTGCTGGAGTGGACCGAGCGCGTCATCGCCTACCAGGACCCGGACGAACCCGGGGTCGTCGGCGCCGACGGCCGGCCGGTCAACCCGCGCTCGCCGGCGATGCTCGCGGAGATGTTCGCGTACGCCCAGGGCCTCGCCGCGTACAAGCGTGAGCGGCCGGGCGACGACATCATGACCTCGCTCGCCCACGGCGAACTCGCCGACGCCGAGCTGGAGATGTTCTTCTTCCTGCTGACCGTGGCGGGCAACGACACCGTACGCGCCGCGGCACCGGGAGGGCTGCTCGCGCTGGCCGAACACCCGGACCAGCGAGCCAAGCTGACGAGTGGTCAGATCGGGGTGGACATCGCCGTCGAAGAGCTCCTGCGATGGCATCCGCCGGTGCTGAGCTTCCGGCGCACCGCCGTGCGGGACACCGAGCTCGCCGGGCAGCCCCTCGCGGCCGGCGACAAGGTCGTCGTGTTCCACGCCTCCGCCAACCGTGACGAACGCGTCTTCGGCGACCCGGACCGCCTGGACCTGACCCGCGCCCCGAACCCGCACGTCTCCTTCGGCGACGGCCCGCACGTCTGCCTCGGCGCGCACTTCGCGCGGCTGCAACTGCGGGTGCTGCACGAGGAGGCGCTGCGCGTCCTGCCGGGCACGGAACTGGCGGGGCCGCCGCGCCGCCTCGTCTCCAACTTCATCAACGGCATCAAGTCGCTTGAACTGAAGGTGGGTTAGCCAATTCAAGGTGGGTTAGACGAAAAGCTCAACCGGCCGCCCGGTGCGACGTGCGGACCGCGGGGGCGGGCTCCTGCGCGGCCCGCGTCACATCGGCGACGAGCTCCACCACATCGGGGCCGTACGCCTGCGAGTTGACCACCTTGAGGAGCAGGCAGAACGATCCGCTGCCGTACTTGCGGGAGAGTTTCCCGGCGTTGCGGGCGAGATAGCGGGTGGCGGCCTGGTTGTTGATCGCGCGCTGTCCACAGAAGAGGAACACGGGCCGCGCGTCCTGGGCGACGCTGATCCGGGCGAGGACCACGTACTCGGCGACACCGTGCTCCATGCGGTAGCGCTCCGTGCCGATCCGGAAGGAACCGCGGTCGGGGCCCGGCTCGGTGTCCTGGTTGACCTGCACGCCCGGAAGGAGCGAGGTGAGGTGCGCCGCCGTACGCCGATTCGAGTACGGGCCGCCCACACAGAACTCGGTGCGCTCCCCGAAGCCCTGCTGTGCGAGATCGTGCTGCACGATCTGCGCGTGGGCCCCGCAGTCCTTGATGAGGGAGGACAGTTCGAGGAGGGCCACGACGTCATAGCGGTGCACAGCGCTGTGGTGCCCGGCTTCGCGGTTGACGACGAGGAGGCATTCGGAGTGGTCAGGCAGGCCGAAGAACGCCTGCTTGCGGCGGAGCTTGCGCTTCCAGAGGTAGGTGCGGGTCAGCCAGCCCACGGCGGCGCTTATGCCCGCGGCCACCACGCCGAGGACGATGTTGCGTACGTCGTCATTCATGGGCGCGCATGCTAGCGGGAGTTCGCGCCCCCGTTCGACGTTCTGTTCGGCGTGCTCATGACGTGAGAGCGCCACCGGCGCTACGCTGCGCGGACGTTCGCCCACGGGAGGTATGCATGCGTCGACCCGCAGCCCGCACCCTGTCCCTCCTCGCCGCGGTGGCCGCGATCGCGGCTTCGGTCGCGGCGGCCCCGCCCACGACGGCCGCGCCGCCCGGCGGCCATACGCCGCCCAAGGTGCCCGAGGCGGTCGGCTACGGGGGAGCGGTGTCGAGCGTGGACGCCGACGCGTCCGCCGCCGGCCTCCAGGTGCTCAAGAACGGCGGCAACGCGGTGGACGCGGCCGTCGCCACCGCCGCCGCGCTCGGCGTCACCGAGCCGTACTCGTCGGGGATCGGCGGCGGCGGCTTCTTCGTCTACTACGACGCGAAGTCCCGCTCCGTGCACACCGTCGACGGACGCGAGACCGCCCCCGCGTCGGCCACCTCCTCGCTCTTCCTGGAGAACGGCAAGCCGTTGCCCTTCGCGGACGCGGTGACCAGCGGGCTCAGTGTCGGCACTCCCGGCACCGCCGCCACCTGGGACCGGGCGCTGCACGCCTGGGGAAGCAAGTCCCTGAACACGCTCCTGAAGCCCGCGGAGCGGCTCGCGCGCGACGGGTTCACCGTCGACGACACGTTCCGCTCCCAGACCAAGGACAACCAGGCCCGCTTCGCGGACTTCCCCGACACCGCCAAGCTGTTCCTGCCCGGCGGGCAGCTCCCCGTGGTCGGTTCCACCTTCAAGAACCCCGATCTGGCGCGCACCTACGAGGAGTTGGGCCGCAAGGGCGTCGGCGCCGTCTACCGGGGCGACCTCGGCAAGGACATCGTCCGCACCGTCCGCAATCCGCCCGTCGACCCCGCCTCGACCCGCACGGTGCGCCGCGGCGACCTCACCGAGCGGGACCTGCGGGCCTACGGCGCCAAGTACCAGGCGCCCACCGAGGTGAACTACCGCGGGCTCGACGTGTACGGCATGGCGCCCTCCAGCTCCGGCGGCACGACGGTCGGTGAGGCGCTGAACATCCTGGAGCGCACCGACCTGTCGAAGGCGTCGGACGTGCAGTTCCTCCACCACTACATCGAGGCGAGCCGCATCGCGTTCGCGGACCGGGGCCGCTGGGTCGGCGACGGGGCGTTCGAGAACGTACCCACCAAGGGCCTGCTCTCGCAGCGCTTCGCCGACTCGCGCGCCTGCCTGATCAAGGACGACGCGGTCCTGACCAGCCCCCTCGCGCCCGGCGACCCGCGCCACCCGGCGCCGTGCGGCGCCTCGGGCACCGCGGCCCCGACCACGTACGAGGGCGACAACACCACCCACCTGACCGTCGCCGACAAGTGGGGCAACGTCGTCGCGTACACGCTGACCATCGAGCAGACCGGCGGCAGCGCCATGACGGTGCCCGGCCGGGGCTTCCTGCTCAACAACGAGCTGACCGACTTCTCCTTCGCGCCGGCCAGCCCGGCGGTGCACGACCCGAACCTGCCCGGCCCCGGCAAGCGGCCGCGTTCCTCCATCTCTCCGACGATCGTGCTGGACCGGCAGCACAAGCCGGTGCTCGCGCTCGGCTCGCCGGGCGGGGCGACCATCATCACCACCGTCCTCCAGACGCTCGTCAACCACCTCGACCGCGGCATGCCGCTCGTCGACGCGATCGCGGCGCCGCGCGCCAGCCAGCGCAACGCGGCCCGGACCGAGTTGGAACCCGCCCTCTACAACAGCCCGCTGCGAGCCCGCCTGGAAGCGCTCGGCCACTCGTTCTCGCTCAATCCCGAGATCGGCGCGGCGACCGGAGTGCAGCGCCTGCCGGACGGGCGCTGGCTCGCCGCCGCCGAGAAGGTGCGGCGGGGCGGCGGCTCCGCCCTGGTGGTCCATCCGAGTGGAAAGCAGTAACTCCCCGAAAAGACGCACATGAGGCCCGTGGCCCCCGGCACGACCGCCAGGGGCCACGGGCCGCGTGGCGCCGGCGGGGCCGACGCGGTCATGACCAGGGGCCGCGGCGGTCATGACCAGGGTCCGCTGCGGGCGCACAACGGGTAAAGCACCTTTCCTGACAGAAGGGTTATTTACGTGCGCTCCAGAACGCTCGCTCTCGCCGCCGCCGGCGCGGCCCTGCTCGCCACGACTCTTCCCGCCACCGCGCAGGGCGCCTCCATCCCCCTGGCCCCCGGCGCCGGGACCCGTGCCCGTGCCGCCGGTGACCCCGCCACGGGCGTCCCCCTCTCGGGTGCTCCCGCGGCCGCGCCCGAAGGCTCGGTCAGTGCGGCCGAACTCCTCGCCAAGGTGACGGACTGCGACCAGGTCTCCCACGGCAAGTACCGCACGGACGCCGACGCCCCGGCCACCGTGCCGGTGTGCGGCAAGAACGGGGCCGTGTTCTGGAAGGCGGACCTGGACGTCGACTGCGACGGCCGCAGCGGCAGGGTCTGCAACAAGAAGACCGACCCCTGGTTCCAGCCCGACACCCGATTCCACCAGAGCGACGACAAGCCGCTCGACGCGGAGCGGCTGCCGTATGTCGTGGTGCCCAAGCCGAGCCCCGTCTGGGACTACGGCGCGGCCGGCATCGAGGGGGGCGGGGTCGCCGCCGTCATCCACGGTGACAAGGTCGCGTACGCCGTGGTCGGTGACACCGGCCCCGCTTCCACCATCGGCGAGGCGTCGTACGCCACCGCCAAGGCGCTCGGGCTCAACCCCAGCCCGCGCTCGGGCGGCGCCGAGTCCGACGTCACCTACATCCTGTTCAAGGGCGCCCAGGCCGAGCCGATCGAGGACCACGGGGCCGCGGTCGCCCTCGGTGACTCGCTGGCCCAGCGGTTCCTGGCCAACAACTGACGGAGCGTCACCGACCAGGTCGCGGGCGGGTTTTCGCCGGGCCACCGCTGGATGCCTACGCGGGCGGCCCTCTATGGGCGGGTGCTCGGCGGGCGGGCCTGTACAGGACAGGCGGGCCCGCTAGAGGCAGGTGAGGACGCGGGGCCCGGCGTCCGTGACGGCCACCGTGTGCTCGGCATGGGCGGCCCTCGCGCCGCTCACCGTGCGCAGCGTCCAGCCGTCGGGCGCCGGGTAGTAGGCGTCGCTTCCGTCGGCGATCACCATCGGCTCGATCGCGAGCACCATCCCGTGGCGCAGCACCATGCCCCGGCCGGCCCGGCCCTCGTTGGGCACGCCCGGGTCCTCGTGCATGTCCCGGCCGATGCCGTGGCCGCCGAAGCCGTCCGGGATGCCGTAGCCGGCGCCGCGGCAGACCCGGCCGATCGCGTGCGCGATGTCGCCGATGCGATTGCCCACGACGGCCGCGGCGATCCCGGCGTCCAGCGCCTCGAACGCCGTGTCGACGAGGCGTACGTCCTCGGGGCGCGGGCGGCCGACGATGAAGCTGATCGCCGAGTCCCCGGCCCAGCCGTCGAGTAGCGCACCGTAGTCGACACTGACCAGGTCGCCGTCGCACAGCCGGTAGTCGTCCGGGATGCCGTGCACGATCGCGTCGTTGACGGAGATGCACGCGGTCGCGGGGAACGGGACGGGCGCGAACTCGGGGCGGTAGCCGAGGAAGGGCGAGGTCGCACCCGCCTTCTCCAGCACCTGACGTGCCACCGCGTCGAGTTCGCCGAGGCCGACGCCGACCTCGGCGGCCTCCTTCGCCGCGGCCAGGGCCTGGGCGACCACCCGTCCCGCCTCGCGCATCGCATCCATCTGCCGGTCACTCTTGATCTTCACCATGCCCATTACTATACCGGTATTTTAATGGGGGCCAGTCCTGGGGCGGGCAGCGGCCTTGGGACGCGGGCCGGTCCAATGGGGCGACGGGCAGCGCATCCTCAAGTGCCGCCGGGGTGGCACTTGAGGATGTGGCGGCCGGCCTCCGGCCCCCGCGCCATCAAGTGCCACCGTGTCACCGTGGCACCGGGTCTAGAATCGGCGCATGGTCCGCACCCCACTCACCCCCGAAGAGCGTGCACGCGGCGAACGGCTCGGCCGGTTGCTGCGGTCGGCCCGTGGGGACCGCAGCATGCCGGAGATCGCGGCCGCGGCCGGCCTCTCCGCCGAGACCCTCCGCAAGATCGAGACGGGCCGGGCCCCGACCCCCGCCTTCTTCACCGTGGCGGCGCTCGCCTCGGTCCTCGGCCTGTCCATGGACGAGATCGTGTCCGACTGCGCGCCGCCGCCCGCGGTCGCCGCATGAGGGTGCCGGGCCCGCGTACCCCGAGGCCGGTCCGGCCCGCCGTCCTTGGGTAGGCCACGGCGGCCCGGTCGGCGCAACAGATCCTGCGGCCCGATGAGTGCCGGGCGACCGTAGGAGCGTGTTCACTCCGTCACAGAGCCGTCCCCGCGGCGAGCGGCGCCCGCCGCTGCGCTCGGCCGCCCTCGCCGCGCTCGGCGCCCTGGCGCTCCTCGCCGCCGCCTGCGGCCCCGCCCCGCACGTGTCCACCGCCTCCGCCGTGAGTCGCGCGGACCCCGCGACGCTCGTCTTCCACCACCCCGGCGTGGTCGTCGGCCGGAGCCAGCTCGACACGGTGCGCGAGAAGGTGCGGGCCGGCCAGGAGCCGTGGCACTCCGCCTACGAGAAGATGCAGGCCAGTCGCTACGGCTCGCTGCGGTACCGCCCGCATCCCGCCGAGACGGTCCCGTGCCCGCCCAACACCGGCCCGCCCGCCTGCGTTTCGGAGCGTGAGGACGCCATCGCCGCGTACACGCAGGCGTTGCTGTGGACGGTGAACGGCAATGAGGCACACGCCAAGAAGGCCGTCGAGATCATGGACGGCTGGGCGAAGGTGATGAAGCGGCACACTGAGGGCAACGCCGACCTCCAGACCGCCTGGGCGGGCTCCACCTGGGCACGGGCCGCCGACATCGTGCACGCCGGATACCCGCAGTGGCAGGCGCCGGCCGTGCAGCGCTTCAAGTGGATGCTGCGCAAGGCGTATCTGCCCGCCGTCACCGCCAAAGTCCCCGACTACAACGGGAATTGGGAGCTCGCGATGACGGACGCGGCCATCGGTATCGCCGTGTTCGTCGAGGACCACGGGGTCTTCAAGGACGCCCTTGAGCGCTACCGCGCCCGCGTCCCCGCCTACTTCTACCTCGCATCGGACGGCAAGCTGCCCAAGGCGCCGCCCGGCGGCTCCATGACCACGCCGGACAAGCTGGCCACGTACTGGTTCGGGCAGCGCACCTACCAGGACGGGCTGGGCCAGGAGACGTGCCGCAACTTCATGCACGTCGGCTACTCCCTCGCGGCCTCCGCCCACATCGCCGAGACCGCCTGGCAGCAGGGCGTCGACCTGTACGGGCCCACCGCCGAACGGCTGAGGGCGGCGCTCGAATTCCACGCCCACTACCAGCTGGGCGCCAAGGCTCCGGCCTGGCTCTGCGCCGGCAAGATCGACCGCTCCCTGGGGCCCGACGTCGAGGTGCTGCTCAACCACCTCCAGAACCGGCTGCACATGACGCTGCCCGAGACGCGCACCCTGGCGGAACGGCAGCGTCCGGGCGGCACCGACGACCTCTTCGTCGCCTGGGAGACGCTCACCCACGCACAGAATCCGGGTGCGGCGATCTAGCCACGACCCTCCGAAGGGCCGGATTCCGGACGAGTTCAACAGAACGTTGAACTTTGGGGATTGAGCCGCCCATCCAGGTGGGCATGGTCCCTGGCAATGGACACGACCACTCGCGCCCGCCAGGGGCGCCGCGCCCAGGTGCCCACCGCCGTCGCCTTCTTCGACGTGGAGGGCACCCTCCTCGACGTCCCGGACCTCGCCGGGCTCGCCGTGCCGCTCGGCCGGCTCTGGCACCCTCCGGTCCTCGCGGCGCTGCACGGCCATGCCGCGCTCGGGCATCTCGTCGTCCTGGTGACCCGCGCGAGCGCCACCGCCCTCGCGCCGATAGAGCGCGATCTGGCGCCCGACGCCGTGCTCTGCTCCCGCCCGGGCGCGCCCATGTCCGGCCAGGGCAAGGGGTACGCGGCCCGCGCCCTGCTGCGCGACCACCGCGTCCTGGCCGCCCGCTGCTACGCCTACGCGGACGAGGCGGCCGACCTGCCGTTCCTCGCCGAGGTCGGCCATCCCGTGGTGGTGGGCGAGGACCCCGTACTCCTGCGCCACGCCCGGCGCGGCAACTGGGGCCGCCTCCCCGGACCCGGCGCCGAGCGAGGTGACGCCGCGTCAGGTACCGGAAATCCGTCCGCCCTCGGCTGACCTGTGGCGCCGCAATCAGCCTCGCCGAAGCCGCGATGGTCTTGCCACGGTGCGTAACGCGCCTTACGGTCGCATCCACACACGGATCTACGCGTGTGGATTTGGCTGGCTGACAACCCGTCGAAGGAGCAGCTCATGGCCGATGTCGTGCGCGCCGCACTGGTCCAGGCGACCTGGACCGGCTCCACCGAAACCATGATCGCCAAGCATGAGGAACACGCCCGCGAGGCGGCCCGGCAGGGCGCGAAGATCATCGGCTTCCAGGAGGTCTTCAACGCCCCGTACTTCTGCCAGGTGCAGGAGGCCGAGCACTACCGCTGGGCCGAGCCCGTCCCCGACGGCCCCACCGTCACCCGGATGAGGGAACTCGCCCGCGAGACCGGGATGGTGATCGTCGTCCCCGTCTTCGAGATCGAGGGCGAAGGGTTCTACTACAACACCGCCGCCGTCATCGACGCCGACGGCAGCTACCTCGGCAAGTACCGCAAGCACCACATCCCCCAGGTCAAGGGCTTCTGGGAGAAGTACTACTTCAAACCGGGCAACCTGGGCTGGCCGGTCTTCGACACGGCCGTCGGCAAAGTCGGCGTCTACATCTGCTACGACCGCCACTTCCCCGAGGGCTGGCGCCAACTCGGCCTCAATGGCGCCCAGTTGGTCTACAACCCCTCGGCCACCTCCCGCGGCCTCTCCGGCTACCTGTGGCAGCTGGAACAGCCGGCCTCCGCCGTCGCCAACGAGTACTTCGTCGCCGCCATCAACCGCGTCGGCATCGAGGAGTACGGCGACAACGACTTCTACGGCACCAGCTACTTCGTCGACCCGCGCGGCCAGTTCGTCGGCGAGGTGGCCAGCGACAAGGAGGAGGAACTCGTGGTCAGGGACCTCGACTTCGGCCTCATCGAACAGGTCCGCCAGCAGTGGGCGTTCTACCGCGACCGCCGCCCCGACGCCTACGAAGGGCTGGTGAAGCCGTGACCCGCTCCCTCCACGAGCGCCACCGCGCCGTCCTGCCCGAATGGCTCGCGCTCTACTACCGCGAGCCCATCGAGATCACCCACGGCGAGGGCCGCCATGTGTGGGACGCCGAAGGGAAGAAGTACCTCGACTTCTTCGGCGGCATCCTCACCACGATGACCGCCCACGCCCTGCCCGAGGTCACCAAGGCTGTCGCCGAACAAGCCGGCCGCATCATCCACTCCTCGACGCTCTACCTCGACCGCCCGATGGTCGAACTCGCCGAGCGCATCGCCCAGTTGTCGGGCATCCCGGACGCCCGGGTCTTCTTCACCACCTCCGGCACCGAGGCCAACGACACCGCACTGCTGCTCGCGACCGCCTACCGCGGCTCCAACCAGATCCTCGCGATGCGCAACAGCTACCACGGGCGCTCCTTCAGCGCGGTGGGGATCACCGGCAACCGCGCCTGGTCCCCGACCAGCCTCTCGCCGCTCCAGACGCTGTACGTGCACGGGGGCGTCCGCACCCGCGGGCCCTACGCCCGCCTCAGTGACGCCCAGTTCATCGAGGCCTGCGTCGCCGACCTGGAAGACCTGCTCGGCCACACCCGCAACGTGGCCGCCCTGATCGCCGAACCCGTCCAGGGCGTCGGCGGGTTCACCTCACCGCCCGACGGCCTGTACGCCGCGTTCCGCGAGGTCCTGGACCGGCACGGCATCCTGTGGATCACCGACGAGGTGCAGACCGGCTGGGGCCGCACCGGCGACCACTTCTGGGGCTGGCAGGCCCACGCCCAGAACGGCCCGCCCGACCTCCTCACCTTCGCCAAGGGCATCGGCAACGGCATGTCCATCGGCGGCGTCGTCGCCCGCGCCGACGTCATGAACTGCCTGGACGGCAACTCGATCTCGACCTTCGGCGGCTCGCCGGTCACCATGGCCGCGGGCCTCGCCAACCTCGGCCACCTCCTCGAACACGACCTCCAGGGCAACGCCCGGCGTGTCGGCGGACTGCTCATCGAGCGGCTGCGCGCCATCTGCGCCCAGCTCCCCGCCGTCCGCGAGGTCCGCGGCCGCGGCCTGATGGCCGGCATCGAACTCGTACGGCCCGGCACCGACGAGGCCGACCCGCAAGCAGCGGCTGCGGTCCTCGAAGCCGCCCGCGAAGGCGGCCTCCTCATCGGCAAGGGCGGCGGCCACGACACCAGCGTGCTGCGCATCGCGCCACCCCTCTCGCTCACCGTCGCGGAGGCCGAGGAAGGCGCGTCGATCCTCGAACGCGCCCTGCGCGCCGCCTAGTTGACGCCGCTCGGGATCACGCAGTCGCGAGCGCGAGCGCGAGCACCAGCACGAGTACTTGTACGTGTACTTGTACGTGTACGAAAGGGAGCTCCACCCATGAGTACCCGCACCCTCATCCGCGGCGGCCTCGTCATCACCGCATCCGACGAGACGCACGCCGACGTACTGATCGAGGACGGCCGGATCGCGGCGCTCGCGGCGCACGGCTCCACCGTGGCCCAGGGCTGGACCGCCGACCGCGTCCTCGACGCCACCGACCGCTACGTCATCCCGGGCGGCGTCGACGCGCACACCCACATGGAAATGCCCTTCGGCGGCACCTTCGCCTCCGACACCTTCGAGACCGGCACCCGCGCCGCCGCCTGGGGCGGCACCACCACCATCGTCGACTTCGCCGTGCAGTCCAAGGGCCAGTCCCTGCGGGCCGGTCTGGACGCCTGGTACGCCAAGGCCGACGGCCGCTGCGCCATCGACTACGGCTTCCACATGATCCTCTCCGACGTCGACGAGGCCTCCCTCAAGGAGATGGACCTCCTCGTGGCGGAGGGCATCACCTCCTTCAAGCTCTTCATGGCCTACCCGGGCGTCTTCTACAGCGACGACGGGCAGATCCTGCGGGCCATGCAGCGGGCGGCGGACAACGGCGGCCTCGTCATGATGCACGCCGAGAACGGCATCGCCATCGACGTCCTGGTCGAGCAGGCGCTCGCGCGCGGTGAGCGCGACCCCCGTCACCACGGCGAGGTGCGCAAAACGCTCCTGGAGGCCGAGGCCACCCACCGGGCCATCCAGCTCGCCCGGGTCGCCGGCGCCCCCCTCTACGTCGTGCACGTCTCGGCCGAGGAAGCCCTCGCGGAGCTGGCCGCCGCCCGCGACAAGGGGCTCCCGGTCTTCGGCGAGACCTGCCCGCAGTATCTGTTCCTGTCCACCGACAACCTCGCCGAGCCGGACTTCGAGGGCGCCAAGTACGTCTGCTCGACCCCGCTGCGTCCCAGGGAACACCAGGCCGCGCTCTGGCGGGGCCTGCGCACCAACGACCTCCAAGTGGTCTCCACCGACCACTGCCCGTTCTGCTTCACGGGCCAGAAGGAGCTCGGCCGGGGCGACTTCTCCAAGATCCCCAACGGTCTGCCCGGCGTCGAGAACCGCATGGACCTGCTGCACCAGGCGGTCGTCGACGGGCACATCTCCCGCCGCCGCTGGATCGAGATCGCCTGCGCCACCCCGGCCCGGATGTTCGGCCTCTACCCCAAGAAGGGCACCATCGCCCCCGGCGCCGACGCCGACGTCGTCCTGTACGACCCGCACGCCCAACAGGTCGTCTCCGCCGAGACGCACCACATGAACGTCGACTACTCCGCCTACGAGGGCAGGCGCCTGACCGGGCAGGTCGAGACGGTCCTCTCGCGCGGCGAACTCGTCATCGAGCAGCGGAAGTTCACGGGACGGGCCGGACACGGCTGCTACGTCCCGCGCGCCACCTGTCAGTACCTCGGCTAGGAGCACCGCACCATGGACTTCGGACTCGTCCTGCAGACCGACCCGCCGGCCGCCCAGGTCATCAGCCTCATGAAGCGGGCCGAACGCAACGGCTTCCGCTACGGCTGGACCTTCGACTCGGCGGTGCTCTGGCAGGAGCCCTTCGTCATCTACAGCCAGATCCTGGCCAACACCCGCCGGCTGACCGTCGGGCCCATGGTCACCAACCCCGGCACCCGTACCTGGGAGGTGACCGCCTCCACCTTCGCCACCCTCAACGACATGTACGGCAACCGCACCGTCTGCGGCATCGGACGCGGCGACTCGGCGATGCGGGTGGCCGGACGCAAGCCCAACACCCTGGCCCGGCTCGGTGAGGCGATCGGCGTCATCCGCGACCTCGCCGAGGGCCGGGAGGCCGACGTCGACGGGCAGGCCCTCAGACTGCCCTGGGTCAAGGACGGCAAGCTGCCCGTCTGGATGGCCGCGTACGGGCCGAAGGCGCTCGCACTCGCCGGTGAAAAGGCCGACGGGTTCATCCTGCAGCTCGCCGACCCCTTCCTCACCGAGTGGATGGTGAAGGCGGTCCGGCAGGCCGCTCAGGACGCCGGCCGCGACCCCGACGCCCTGACGATCTGCGTCGCCGCCCCCGCCTACGTGACGGTGGACGACTCCCCGCAGGCACTGGCCCACGCCCGCGAGCAGTGCCGCTGGTTCGGCGGCATGGTCGGCAACCACGTCGCCGACCTGGTCTCCCGCTACGGCGAACACTCCGGACTCGTACCGGAGGCGCTCACCGCGTACATCAAGCAGCGTCAGGGCTACGACTACAGCCACCACGGCAGGACCGGGAACCCCGACACCGCCTTCGTGCCCGACGAGATCGTGGACCGCTTCTGCCTGCTCGGCCCGGTCGAGGCACACATCGAGAAGCTGCGGGCGCTGCGCGAACTCGGCGTCGACCAGTTCGCGGTGTACGCCATGCACGACGCCCGCGAGGCCGTCATCGACACCTACGGCGAAAAGATCGTCCCCGCCCTGCGCTGACCCGCCCGCCCAACTCCGTTGCCCGCACGGCCCGTTCGCACATCCCCGCCCGCCGGACGAATGACCCGCCCATGCCCGACGCCTCCGCCATACCCGCCACCCCCCACCCACCGGACCCCGAGGACCCGCCCGCCGCCACGCCGATCGACCGGTTCACCAACGCGGACCTGCGGCCCGTGCCACCCGAGGGCCGCGTGTGGACGACGTACAACTTCGCCGCCCTGTGGGTGGGCATGGCCCACAATCCTCGTCGCCGACGCGATCGGCGTACCCCTCGCGGACCTCGTCCGACAGTAGAAGCCCAGGCCGCCTCGCCGGCCAGCCGGGGCGGTAGTGCTCAGGCTTCGGACTTCGGTACGAGGAAGCCCCGTACCGCCGGAAGCTGTTCGTTCTGCGTTCGTCGCCAGTCTCTGGCTGGGCTGCGATACGGCTGGGCCCGGCGCCAGTCCTCGACCAACTCGGCGTACCGAGGGTCCGTCCACTCCTGGCTGTCCATGACTACCTCCTGCCGCACAGGCTAGGGGTCAACCCTTCGGCTTGGGGATGATGACGATCGGGCCACCGTCGTCGGAGTGCCGGCACTTCGCCGCCACTGAGACGAGCTGGTCGTCGGGGGAGCGCCACAACTCGGCGTCAACGCTGTGGCCGGCGCCCTCGATGGCCGCGATGGTCCGTTGCAGGACGGCGGAGTCGAACCGGCCCGGGTCGGGGCGCTCGGGAACGTGGTGGACGAACCCGCCCAGTGGATGCCGCCCGCCCGTACGGTCTGGTTGCCCGCGATGCCGAGCCACAGTCCATCCGCGCGGAGTTGCGCCAGGGCGGGGCGTACGTCGGCGTAGAGGTCGCTCTCGTCGAAGTGCTCGGGCCGGCCGGCATCCGCGCGTGCCTGGCGCTGCTCGTACAGGTCGAACCCGGGCCGGAACTCCTGGAACACCTCGCGGTAGTCGCGGCCCTGCGCGATGACGGCGCCGAACATGGCAGCGAAGGTGTGGTGGGGAACGCCGAGCCAGTCGGCCCAGGTGCCGTACTCACGGGTCTCGTCTACAAGGCACTCGCCGACGTCGAATACCACTGCACGAATCGTCATGGCCGGATCCTGGGCGGTGGCGTGCGGGCGCCGCTGGGTAGCCTTGGCTCATGCCTCCGACCCTGTCACCCGCGGTCCCGCGCGGCCTGCCACGGTGATCAATGATGAGCTACTGGTACACGGGCGGCTGGAACGGGCGGGCTGTGGCCGCCTTCCTGGTGGGCGGCGTTCTCGCGGTCGGCGGCTCCTACTCGACGCTCGACGAGCACGGCGCCAAGGCGGGCCCCTTCCCGACGGACGGTCTCATCCCCTTCCTGAAGCCGCTCGCGGACTACGGCTGGGCGGTGGGCCTCGGTTCGGCCCTGGTGCTGTACGTCGTCCTGTCGACCGGCGCGCTCGCCTCCGCGTCCTCAGACAGCCGAATCCGGCGCCCAGCCCGGCGCGTAGGTGTCGACGGCCCGCTGCCAGGCATCGGCGCCGCCGGGCAGCGGCCAGCCGCGGGTGAGGGCGGCGGACTCATCGAGGGCGGCGAGGTCGGCCGCGAACCTGCGGGACTCATGCGAGATCAGCAGGGTGGCGAGCGGCCCACCCGCCGCCTCCTGGTCACGTACGTGCGCTGCGTACGCCTCGATACGCCGGCGCATCGCCTGCTCCGCCCAGCCGTCCGGCCGGGCGCGCGTCAGGACGAGCAGGTGCGGACGGCCGCCCTCCGCGAGGGCGGCCGTGAGGCGGTCGTGGCCGTCGAGAACGACGGGGGAGTTCAGACCGCTGATCCACCACAGCAGCACCGGGGGCAGCACGCCCTCGCGGTACTGGCGCCGGTACGCCTTCACGCGCGGGGCGTCGGGCGGCGACAGCCTGCGCAGCGGAAGCAGATCGCGGGCGTCCTCGACGGGGTCGCCGTAGCCGAACCAGGTGAGGTGGCCCCGGTCGGGATCGTGCGCGAGGAGCTTGGGCCAGTTGGCGTCCGCGAACCAGCGCGGCAGCGAGCCGAGCACACGCCAATCCCCTTGGTGCAGCGGGCTGTTGGGGCTCACGCGCAGGGCGGCGCAGAAGTGGTGCGACCAGCGGGCCGACCGGTCGCGCGAGGTGGCGAACAGGCGTGCCTGGTCGGCCCGCAGCGGTGGGACGGGCGAGACGTAGCGGCCCGTCCTCGCGTAGTGGAGCCCCCGATGGGTGGCCCGCTGCACCCCGAACAGGACCGGCTCCGCGCCCTGGCGCAGCAGCAGCCGTCCGCCGGACACGGTCTCCACCCGCAGCGGCGGCACGGCCGGCCCATCGAGCCGCAGCGGCCGCCCAGCCATGGACACCAATTGCCTTCCCCCTCACGGCACTTCCCTAAGGGACGCGCGCCGTCCACTCCTCGCCGGCGAACTTGGCCGCCGCGAGCTCACGCGCCCGGGCCATCTCCTCGTCCGTGACCGTGCCTACGGAAAGACCGTATCGGGCACGGAACGACGCGATCATCCGCTCGATCACGGCCTCCCGCGCAAGGCCGGTCTGCCGCCGCAGCGGATCGACGCGCTTCTTCGCGCTCCGCGTGCCCTTGTCGGACAGCTTCTCCTTGCCGATGCGCAGCACGTCCGTCATCTTGTCCGCGTCGATGTCGTACGCCATCGTCACGTGATGCAGCACCGCGCCGCCGTCCGCGACCATCCGCTTCTGCGCCGCCCCGGCGATCTTGCCGGCCTCGGTCGCGATGTCGTTGAGCGGCTGGTACCAGGCCTTGATCCCCATGTCGCCGAGCGCGCCCAGCACCCAGTCGTCGAGGTAGGCGTAGCTGTCCGCGAAGGACAGACCCTGCACGAGGGCCTCGGGCACCGAGAGCGAGTACGTGATGGTGTTGCCGGGCTCGATGAACATGGCGCCGCCGCCGCTGATGCGCCGCACGACCGTGATGCCGTGGCGTTCGGCGCCCTCGGGGTCGACCTCGTTGCGCAGCGACTGGAAGCTGCCGATGACCACCGCGGGCGCGCCCCACTCCCACACCCGCAGGGTCGGCGGGCGTCGGCCGGCCGCGACCTCGGCGGTGAGGACCTCGTCGAGCGCCATGTGCAGCGCGGGCTCCTGGGGCCCATCGTGGATCAGCTGCCAGTCGTAGTCGTTCCAGTCGGTGGCGTGGGCCAGCGCCCGGCGCACGGCGACCGCGACACCGTCGGACGACAGGCCGTACATGGTGGTGCCGGGCGGCAGGGCCGCGTCGATCCGGGCGGAGAGACCGGCCGCCGTCGTGTCGACGGGGGCGCCTTCCAGGGCACCGTTGATCGCCTCGATCGCCTCGTCGGGTTCGAGGAAGAAGTCACCCGCGACCCGCACGTCCCGCAGGACTCCTTCGCGGGTCTCCAGATCGACCACGACGAGCTTGCCGCCGGGAACCTTGTATGCGCCGTGCACCGTTGTGCCTCCCTCTGCTCCGAGCGGGCTCAACGGTAATCGGGGCCGCCAGTATTCCGCCGTGCGCCGCGACGCCCGGTTTGCGGCGTCGTCCGCCGTGCGCTGTCTCGTACGCCGTGACGTCTGCCGTGCGCTGTGGCGTCTGTCGTGCGCCGTGGCGTCTGCCGTGCCGTCCGCCGCGAGGCGGGGCTGGGGTGACCCTCAGTGCCGTGCGCGGCGGGGCGGGGTGTTCGGACCGGGATTCATGCCGGGGCCATGCGCTGTTCACCGGGGGATCCGGCGTGGCTCGCCCGTTGTCAGTGCCGCGTGCTTTCCTGGACGCATGATCGACGAAGCTTTTCTCGCAGATGGCGCGGATGGACTGGCAGCGGTGGAAGAGGCGGTCCGCAAGGCGGCGGCCGCCGAGATCATGCCGCGATTCCGGCAGCTCGCCGTGCACGAAATCGTCGAGAAGAACGGCCCGCACGACCTCGTGACGGTCGCCGACCGGCTGGCGGAGGAGCATCTGACCGCCGCCCTCACCGCGATACTTCCCGGCTCGGTGGTCGTCGGCGAAGAGGCCGTGCACGCCGACCCGACGGTGTACGAGGCGCTGCGCGGCGACGCACCGGTGTGGATCGTCGACCCGGTCGACGGCACCCGCCAGTTCGTCCGCGGCGAAGCCGGATTCTGCACCCTGGTCGCCCTCGCCCACCACGGCGAGCTCCTGGCCTCCTGGACGTACGCGCCGGCCCTCGACGAGATGGCCGTCGCCGTCCGGGGCCGGGGCGCCACCCTCAACGGCGAGCCGCTGCACGCCGGTTCACCGCAGCCCGGCGCGGTGCTCCGGATCGCCACCTCCCACCCGGACTACACGACCCCCGAGCAGAAGCAGGCCCTGCTGAGCCTGCGTACCGACGGCGTGGAGGCCGTGCCCTGCGGCTCGGCCGGTCTCGAATACCTGGCGATCGCCCGCGGGGAACTGGACGCGCTGGCGTTCTCCTGGGAGTACGCCTGGGACCACGCGGCGGGGCTGCTTCTGGTCGCCGAGGCGGGCGGCGCGCAGACCACCGTCGCCGGGGCACCGTTTCGCATCACCGGAGGCAACGCACTGCCGTTCACCGCGGCACGGGACGCGGCGACCGCGGAGCGGGTGCGGGGGCTGCTGGCGGGGGAGTGAGCGTTGCCGGCGGGGGAGTGAGCGCGCGGGCCGTCGTCTGAACAACCGCGGCGACGGGCCGGGCGCAGTCGGCGCCGGTGATGGGCGTGGAGCGCCTGGGCCAGAACGCCGAACGACGAACGCCGAACGGCCGCGACCCGGGCAGAGCGCCCTGTGCAGCGCGCCGCGGGCAGAGCGCCCTGTGCAGCGCGCCGCGGGCGCTCGCGGATGTGCGCGCGGCCATCACGCAGAACTCCGCCTCCCAGGTCGCCGCGGCCAGGGTTGACCGCAGGGACTCGGACAGCACCGCGTCCGGACCTGAAGCTCCGTCAACTCGCTCCGGCGATCGGCCAGTATGCGGCGCAGGGCGGCGTTGCCCGGCGGCGGGCGAAGACGCCGGCGCCGAAGGCGGATTCCGGCGGCGGGTTCACCGGCCGGACGGCCCCCCGGGCCGGATTGTCGGTGCACCGGAATATCCTGGGGTCCCTGGCCGTGGCGTGAGGAGTCCGAGGTGGCGTCGATGCTCGATGCAGTCGTCGTGGGGGCGGGCCCCAACGGGCTGACCGCCGCCGTCGAACTGGCCAGGAGGGGGCTGCGCGTCGAGGTCTTCGAGGCCAAGGACACCGTCGGCGGTGGCGCGAGGACCGAGGAGCTCACCCTCCCTGGCTTCCGTCACGACCCGTGCGCCGCGGTCCACCCGCTGGGCATCGGCTCGCCCGTCTTCCGCACCATGCCCCTGAAGCGGTACGGCCTCGAATGGCTGCACCCCGAGCTGCCGATGGCGCACCCCTTCGACGACGGCACGGCCGCGGTGCTGTCCCGCTCGGTCGCCGAGACCGCGGCCTCCTTCGGACCGCGCGACGCCGGCACGTACCGCCGGCTGGTCGCTCCCCACCTCGGCAAATGGGACGTTCTGGCACGGGACTTCATGTCGCTGCCGTCGACCGCGCTGCCGCGCGATCCCGTCGGCCTCGCCCGGTTCGGGGCGGTGGGCCTGCCGCCGTACAGCTGGATGATGCGCCGCTTCCGCGACGACCGGGCGCGGGCTCTGATGGCCGGGCTCGTCGCCCACGTCATCGCCCCGCTGGGCGGCATCGCGACCGCGGGCGTCGGCATGCTCTTCGCGCTCGCCGCGCACGAGAACGGCTGGCCGCTGCCGCGCGGGGGCTCCCAGTCCATCTCCGACGCGCTCACCGCGTACCTGCGCGACCTGGGCGGAGCCGTCCACACCGGGTACGAGGTGAAGCGTCTGGACGATCTGCCGCCGGCCCGCGCCTATCTCTTCGACACCTCGCCGACCGCGCTCGCCCGGATCGCCGGCCTGGGCCGCGCCTACGACCACTACAAGTACGGCGCCGCCGCCTTCAAGATCGACTACGCCCTGGACGGACCCGTGCCGTGGACCGCGAAGGAGGCCCGGGTGGCCGGCACGGTCCAGATCGGGCCGTCGAGCCGCGACATCGGCGCCGCCCTCGCTCAGGCCTCTAGCGGCACGGCGCCGACGTCGCCGTTCCTGATCACGGCCCAGCCGAGCCTCGTCGACTCCTCACGCGCGCCGGAAGGAAAGCATGTCTTCTGGGCGTACGGGCACGTCCCCAACGGCTGGGAGGGCGACTTGACGGACGCCATCGAGCGGCAGATCGAGCGATTCGCACCCGGGTTCCGCGACCAGGTCCTGGCCAGGGCGACCGCAGGGCCGCCCCAGCTCGCCGCGCGCAACGCCAATTACGTCGGCGGCGACATCGCCTGCGGCGCGGCCCGCGGGCTCCAGCTCCTGCTCCGCCCCAAGATCTCCCTCTTCCCGTACGCGACCCGGCACCCTTCGGTGTTCCTGTGCTCGTCGGCCGCCTGGCCGGGCCCCGGCGTACACGGCATGTCAGGGCACAACGCGGCGAAGGCCGTGTGGCGCACGCTGCGGAAGGAGGGGCTGCGATGACGCAGGCACGTCCGGAGATCGTTCTGGTACGCGGCGACATCACCGAGCAGGAGGTGGACGCCATCGTCAACGCCGCGAACTCCTCGCTGCTCGGCGGGGGCGGTGTGGACGGCGCGATCCACCGGCGCGGCGGCCCCGCCATCCTGGCCGAATGCCGCGATCTGCGAGCCTCCCGGTACGGCAAGGGCCTCAGGACCGGCCAGGCGGTCGCCACCACGGCGGGGCGGCTGCCGGCCCGCCATGTGATCCACACGGTCGGCCCCGTGTATCAGGGCGGTTCCGGCGACGCGTCGCTGCTGACCTCCTGCCACCGGGAGTCGCTGCGGGTGGCCGACGAACTGGGCGCGCGGACGATCGCGTTCCCGGCGATCTCCACGGGTGTCTACGGGTGGCCCGTCGAGGATGCCGCGCGCATCGCGGTGGAGGCGGTTCGGGGCGCGGAGACGGCGGTCCAGGAGGTCAGGTTCGTGCTCTTCGACGAGCGGGCGTACGACGCGTTCGCCGCGCAGGTCCAGTGACGGGGCGCCACCTAGCGGGCGATAGACGGTAGTTGGCCTGGTCCGGGACGGGTCGGGGTGGGCCGGGGTGGGTCAGGGTGGACCCGGGTGGGCCGGTTCGGTTCGGGCAGGTTCGGTTCGGGGTGGTGATCAGCGGCCGGAGTCCGCCGTGACCGGCAGGATGCGGCGCAGCTGCCCCGGCGCCGCCGCGCGGGGGCGCCACTCGCGGGGATAGCCGAGCGACACCTCCTCGAACCGGACCCCTTCGTGCCAAGTGGTCCGGGGGATGTGCAGATGGCCGTAGACCATCGCGGCCACGCGGAACCTGCGATGCCAGTCGTCGGTCAGCCGGGTGCCGCACCACATGGCGAACTCGGGGTGCCACAGGACGTCCATGGGGTGGCGGTGCAGCGGATAGTGGTTGACGAGGACCGTGGGCAGGTCGCCGGGGAGTGCTGCGAGCCGGCGCTCCGTCTCCTCGACCCGGGCCCTGCACCAGGCCTCACGGCTCGGATAGGGGTCGGGATGCAGCAGGTATTCGTCGTTGCAGACGATGCCGGTCTCGTACGCGTAGGCGAGCCCTTCGCTCTTGGTGGAGCGGCCGGCCGGCAGGAAGCTGTAGTCGTACAGCAGGAAGAGCGGCGCGACGGCGACGGGGCCGCCGGGGCCGTCCCACACGGGGTAGGGGTCCTCGGGGGTGAGCACGCCCAGTTCGCGGCACATCTCGACGAGATGTGTGTACCGCGCAACGCCCCGCAGAGTGATCTCGTCCTTCGCGTGCGTCCACAGTTCGTGGTTGCCGGGTGCCCACACGACCTTGCGGAAGCGGCTCGCGAGGGTGGCGAGGGCCCACCGGATGTCGGCGGCCTTCTCGGCGACGTCCCCGGCCACGAGGAGCCAGTCGTCGTCGGAACCGGGCGCCATCCTCTCGACCAGGGCGCGGTTCTCGGCGTAGCCGATGTGCAGGTCGCTGATGGCCAGTAACTGCCCGGTACCGCCTGCCATCGGAGCCCCCTCGTTCCCGCGCCGTGTGATCGCGACCACGAGATCACACTCCGCGCTCCCCGGACAAGTGTCCACATGCTTGGGGCTCCGCCCCACACCCCGGTTCGCGCATGAATGGCTCTTGTCCTCAACGCCGGACGGGCTGAGGTTGCCGGTGCTGGGCACCCTGGCAAGGTCGACCTTCCTGGCGATCGCACCTGATTTGCCGCACTGGCATCACCGCCCGATCGAGCCGTCGATCTGCTCACGCAGGATGTCCGCGTGACCGGCGTGCCGGGCGGTCTCCTCGATCATGTGGACCAGCACCCAGCGCATCGACGGCGGCTCGGTCTCACGCAGCGAGCGCGCGCCGGGGCGGTCCAGGTCGGTGCAGGCGAGGGCGACCTCGTTGGCCCGGGCGATTGCCTCGCGATAGGCGTCCGCCAAGTCCGACGCGGTGTCGTCGGCGGACACCGTACCCTCGTCCTCCCAGTGCTCGCGGTCGGCGCCGGTGTAGGCCCAGACGAACCAGTTGAGCTCGACGGCCGTCAGGTGCTTGAGCAGCTGGAGCAGGCTGGTCCCGGAAGGGACGCCGGCCGTGCGGACCTCCGGCTCCGGGACGCCGGCCGCCTTCGCGAGGACGGACTCGCGCAGGTAGTCCAGGAAGGTCAGCAGAGTGGCCTTCTCGTCGGCGTTCAGGCCGGGGGGCCGAAGATCGGGGCGGGGCTCCATAGTCGTCATGGCGGAACCGTAGATGATCGATTCAAGCCGTCAGTGGTCGTATGCAGTCAGCGATCGCATGACGGGCTGCCCGCTGTTAAGCAGTTCATCGGCCCTGACGTAGATTGCGGTCGCGAGGGTGTCCATGTCTGGCGTCACAACCCGACTGTGGACTCCCTCGTCTCATGCGCGCAGCCAACCTTGGAATCGATCATCTAGGGGCGCGGGGAACTGCGCGACCAGCCCCGCACGGTCCGCAGCCAAAGGCGGGGGCCTGGGGCTCGTGGCCGCAGGGGAGCTGAGAGGGACGGCCCCGCACCGCCGCAAGGCCCATGTCGGATTTCCGCCAGCGGCACCCTCCCCCGTGCAGGATCCTGGACCCATGGCCCCCGTAGCCCCGCCCCCCATGCACACCGACACCGAACGCTGCGTCCGCGCCGTGCAGTCCAAGGACGCCCGCTTCGACGGATGGTTCTTCACCGCCGTCCTGACCACCCGCATCTACTGCCGGCCCAGCTGCCCGGTCGTGCCGCCCAAGGTCGAGAACATGACCTTCTATCCGAGCGCGGCCGCCTGTCAGCAGGCGGGGTTCAGGGCCTGCAAGCGGTGCCGCCCCGACACCACGCCCGGCTCGCCGGAGTGGAACGCCCGCGCCGACACCGTGGCCCGCGCGATGCGTCTGATCCGGGACGGCGTGGTCGACCGCGAGGGCGTGCCCGGGCTCGCGTCCCGGCTCGGCTACAGCTCCCGCCAGATCGAGCGCCAGCTACTCGCCGAGCTCGGCGCCGGCCCTCTCGCCCTGGCCAGGGCGCAGCGCGCCCAGACCGCCCGCCTCCTCATCGAGACGACGCCGCTTCCCATGGCCGAGGTCGCCTTCGCCGCCGGCTTCTCCTCGATCCGTACCTTCAACGACACCGTCCGCGAGGTGTTCGCCCTCGCCCCGACCGAGCTGCGGGCCCGCGCCACCCGGGGCATCGCACGTCAGACGCCGGGCGCCATCACGCTGCGGCTCCCCTTCCGGGCACCCCTCACCCCCGACAATCTCTTCGGCCACCTCGCCGCGACGGGCGTCCCGGGTGTGGAAGAGTGGCGCGACGGCGCGTTCCGCCGCACACTGTCCCTCCCGTACGGCCACGGCGTCGCCGAACTCACCCCGCACCCCGAGCACATCGGCTGCGTCCTGCACCTCACCGACCTGCGCGACCTCACCATCGCCATCAGCCGGTGCCGCTGGATGCTCGACCTCGACGCCGACCCCGTCGCCGTGGACGACCGGCTGCGCACCGATCCGCTGCTCGCGCCGCTCGTCGACAAGGCGCCGGGACGCAGGGTTCCGCGTACGGTCGACGCCGCCGAGTTCGCGGTGCGGGCGGTGCTCGGCCAGCAGGTCTCGACGGCCGCCGCCCGCACCCACGCCGCCCGGCTTGTACTCGCCCACGGCCACACCGTCCACGACCCGACGGGCGGCCTCACCCACCTCTTCCCGACGCCCGCCCAGCTCGCGGAGATCGACCCCGGGAGCCTGGCGCTGCCGCGCAGCCGGCGCACCACCCTCACCACGCTCGTGGCCGCGCTCGCCGACGGCACCCTCAAGCTCGGCCTCGACAGCGACTGGGACCTGGCGCGCGCCCAGCTCATGGCGTTGCCCGGCTTCGGCCCGTGGACCGTCGAGGCGATCGCGATGCGGGCGCTCGGCGACCCGGACGCCTTCCTGCCCACCGACCTCGGCATGCGCCGGGCCGCGCGGAACCTCGGGCTGCCGTCCACGCCCGCCGCCCTCACCGCGCGCGCCGCCGCATGGCGCCCCTGGCGGGCCTACGCCGTCCAGTACCTCTGGGCGACCGAGGACCACGCCATCAACTACCTTCCCGCATAGGGAAGTCGAGGCCCAAGGAAGTCAGCCGTGCACATCGTCCACACCGTCACCGACAGCCCCTACGGCCCGCTCACCCTCGTCGCCACCGACGGTGTCCTGAGCCGCCTCTCCATGGAGAACCAGCGCCACCGACCGCCGCAGGAGACCTTCGGCGAGCGCGCCGACGATGGCCCCTTCCCGGAGGTGATCCACCAGCTGGAGGCGTACTTCGCAGGCGAACTCACCACGTTCGAGCTGGACTTGAAGATGGCCGGCACTCCGTTCCAGCAGCGGGTCTGGCACCAGCTCCAGCAGATCCCGTACGGGCAGACCCGCTCCTACGGTGAGCTCGCCGAAGCCCTCGGCAGCCCGAAGGCCTCCCGCGCGGTGGGCCTGGCGAACGGCAGGAATCCGGTCGGCATCATCGTCCCCTGCCACCGCGTCATCGGCGCGAACGGCAGCCTCACCGGCTACGGCGGCGGCCTCGACCGCAAGCAGCGCCTGCTCGCCTTCGAACGCGGCGAACCCGAGAACGCGCTGTTCTGACGCGCTGTTCTGACGCGCTGTTGTGACGGCAGCTAGCCGAGCGCGCCGAGGAGTTGGGGCAGCGCGGTGCCGATCGGTTCGCGTACGACTTCGTCGGCGAGCGCGTCGTACGGGGTGGGGTCGGCGTTCACGATGATCAGCCGGGCGCCCCCGTCCGCCGCGATCCCGGCGAGCGAGGCGGCGGGCTGAACCTGGAGCGTGGTGCCGACCGCGACGAACACCTGGCACGCCTTGGCGATCGCCATGGCCTGGGCGAGCACCTCCGGATCGAGCCGCTCGCCGAACATGACGGTCGCCGACTTGAGGATGCCCCCGCAGACCGTGCACGGCGGGTCCGCCTCACCCGCCGTCACCCGCGCCAGCGCCTCGGCCATGGAGGAGCGCGCATGGCAACGGGTACAGGTCACCGCCCGTGCGGTGCCGTGGAGTTCGAGGATCTTACGCTCGGGGAAGCCGGCGCGCTGGTGGAGCCCGTCGACGTTCTGGGTGATCACCCGCACCGGCACGCCGGACCGTTCGAGCTCGGCGACCGCCCGGTGCGCGGCGTTCGGCTCGGCCCGCAGGGCGGGACTGTCGCGCCGCATCAGCCAGGACCTGCGGCGGATCTCCGGATCGGCCATGTACGAGGAGTACGTCACCAGCTTCTCGGCCTCGGGGTCGCGCCGCCACAGGCCGTTCGGCCCGCGGTAGTCGGGGATCCCCGAATCGGTGGAGATCCCGGCCCCGGAAAGAATCGCGACGAGTGGCTTGCTCATGCGGGTGAGCGTATGTGGGACGTGAGGCACCGGCGACGTATTTTGGCGCCGCTGCCGCTGCCGCTGCCGCTGCCGCTGCCGCTGCCGTCGTCCGGCGGGCTGCCCGGCGGGAGCGACCTCATGTACTCATCGTCCATCGCACCACTGCGACGCCTCCGAACAGCAGGGCCGGCCCTGCCCACCAGCCCGGTATGACCCGACGCACCGACGGCAGCATCCACAACCCCACGGTCGCACCCACCGCACCGATGCGAGGACGCACGACACGACGATGTCCGTATACGCGTCGCGGTCCCATATTCCGGAGGGGTGGGTGATCACCGCCAACCAGCAGAAGAACGCGGTACGAGGGCGAGTAAGGCGAAGGGGACGGCGAGGACCAGGCGAAGGGGACGGCGAGGACCAGGCGAAGGCAGCCGCGGTCGTCCTCCATGGGGGGCGGGTTGGCCATCGGCGCGGCGCGTTCCTCGTGTCGTCCAGGTGGTCATGGCGTCACGACCGTAAGCCTGGGCGGCTTCGTTCTGCCACAACGATCCGAACGATCCGAACGATCCGGGGTCAGCCCACCCGCCGCCCGTTCTCGAGGGGGGAGGGGAGGTGGGCGGGCAGCTCGTCTCGGTGGGCCAGACGCCAGGAGATGAGTTCTTCCTCCTGGAGGCGGATCGCCCGGAGCTGAGCATCGTCGAGGACACCGCCGTCGTAGACGTAGCCGACGATCGGCGGGCGGGCCGGGCCGTGCGTCCAGTCGACCGCGAGGAGCCGGCCAGGCTCCAGGTCGATGCCGATCTCTTCCAGCGTCTCGCGGCGAGCCCCCTGGCGCGGGGTCTCCCCGGTGTCGGACTCGATGGTCCCGCCGGGCAGTGCCCAGCCCTCGCGGTAGTTGGGCTCGACGATCAGCACCTTGCCCTCGGCGTCCCGGAACAGGGTGGCGGCCCCGGCGAGGACGCGGGGGAGTCCGGCGATGTAGGCGGCGTAGTCGACGGCGGGTGTGGTGAGGTTGTCGGTCGTCATGCCGCACAGGGTAGAGGGGCCGGCCAGATGCGGTGCGCCGCGCGACGGGGTTGGCCGTGCAGCGCATGAGGTCTGCTCGAACCACCTTCACCGTACGGGACTTGACCCGGCTGGCTGCCGGCCGGCCCCCTCGCAGAGACGGAAGCTCATGGATGTAGAAGGATTTCCCCGCCAATTCGCCCGGACCCAGCGCTTCTCGCTCGGCGTCCCGCGCGACGTCACCGTCTCCCCGGACGGCGACCGGGTGCTGTTCCTGCGGTCCGAATCCGGCGTCGATCCGCGCGCCCACCTGTGGACGTATGAGGGCGGCCAGGAGCGGATCCTCGCCGGGCCGGCGGCGGCCTACGCGACCGACCGCCACGTTCGCGTGGCCGCCTGCGTCCGCGACGGCTCACTGTGGACGGTGCGTACGGACGGCGGCGACCCGCCGCGTCGTGTCCCCGTCGCCGGCCCGGTGCGGGACCCCCGGCCTTCCCCGGACGGGACCCTGATCGCCTACGTCGCCCGGGGCGCCCTGCGTGTGGTGGGCGCCGACGGGACCGGTGACCGGCCGCTCGTCGTCCCCGAGACCCCGGACATCACCTACGGTCTGCCCGATCACACCGCCGAGGAGTCCATCGGCAGGACGCGCGGCTACTGGTGGTCGCCGGACAGCGACGCCCTGCTCGTCGCCCGCGTCGACACCGCCGGCGTGCAGCGCCGCTGGCTGAGCGATCCCTCCGATCCCGGGCGTGCGCCCCGCTCGATCCGGTATCCGGCGGCGGGTACGGCCAACGCCGTCACCTCGCTGTACCTGGTGACGGCAACCGGCGCCCACACCCCCCTGCGGCTCCAACTGCCCGATCGGGCGCCCGCGGAGGGCGGCCCGGCCGGCAGCTGGGGGCCGGCCTTCGAATACGTCGTCAGCGCCGACTGGCAGAGCGCGGGGCCGGTGATCAGTCTGCAGACCCGGGACCAGAAGACGATGTGGGTGCTGCGGGCCGACCCGGCGACCGGCGCCGTCGAGCCACTGGCCCGGCAGAGCGATGACGATTGGGTCCAGTATCCGCCGGGCGCGCCGCTGCATACCGCCGCGGGCATGCTGGTGCTGCCCGAGGTCCGAGGCGACGAGCGTACGATCCGGCTGGGCGATGTTCTCGCTCCCGCCGGTCTCCAAGTCCGCGCGGTACTGGGCGCGGTGGGCGAGCGGGTGCTGTTCACCGCCGGCGAGGAGCCGACCGAAACGCATGTCTGGGCGTACGACGCGGCGTGCGGCTTCGAGCGGCTGACGCACACCCCGGGGGTGCACACGGCGACGGCCGGCGGCGACACCCTGGTCGTGGACAGCAGGACCCTGGACGGGCACACGATGACGGTGCTGCGCGGCGGCGAGCGGGTGGGCAGCATCGCGATCGTGGCGGAACAGCCTCTGGTCGCGCCGCGGCCGGTCCATCTGACCCTGGGGGAGCGGCAGTTGCGCACCCGGCTGCATCTGCCGTCCTGGTACGAGCCGGGCATGCCGAAGCTGCCGGTGCTGCTCAGTCCGTACGCGGGCCCCGGCCTGCAGATCGTGACGAAGGCGCACGGGTGGTACTCGGCGGTGTGCCAGTGGTTCGCCGAGCACGGCTTCGCCGTGCTGGCCACGGATGGGCGGGGCACCCCCGGGCGTGGGGTGCGGTGGCAGCGGGCCGTCGTGGGAGACCGGCTCGGGCCCGTCCTCGACGACCAGATCGACGGGCTGCACGCCGCCGCCGAACAGTGCGGCGCCATGGATTTGGCACGCGTGGGCATCCGGGGCTGGTCGTTCAGCGGCTATCTCGCCGCGGGCGCCGTGCTGCACCGTCCCGACGTGTTCCATGCGGCGGTCGCGGGGGCGCCGCCGACCGACCGGCGCCTGTACGACACGTACTGGGAAGAGCGCTTCCTCGGCCACCCCGACCTCGAACCGCTCGGCTACGAGTGCAGCTCCCTGCTGCCGGTCGCCGGGAACCTGACCCGGCCGCTGCTGCTCGTCCACGGACTCGCCGACGAGAATGTGGCCCCGGCGCACACGGCGCGTCTCTCGGCCGAGTTGCTCGCCGCGGGGCGGCCCCACAGGGTGCTGCTGCTGCCGGGTGTGGGGCACAGGGTGGCCGGGGAAGGCGTCGCGGACACTTTGCTCCGGCTCGAACTGGACTTCCTGAAGCGCTCGTTGGGGGCCTGAGGGAGCGCAAGCTCCCGGCACCTCGGCCCGTCAGGGCTGGGCCGGACCGGAACCGCCGTCCCCCGTACGGGACTTGGCGGCTCGGCGCAGCCGGTGGTGCAGGGCGGGATTCTGCTCGGTGATCGCGTCGCCCACCATCGCCCGTACCGCGTCGCGCAGCCCGTGCAGCGCGCCGTGGCGCGAAGGCCCCGCGCCGGGGTCCTCGCGCAGTTCCTTCACCAGCGACCAGCACAGGCCCAGCATCACGAGCACGAAGGGGAGCGCCACCAGGATCGTGGCCGTCTGCAGGGACTTGAGGCCGCCCGCGACGAGCAGGACCGCGGCGACCGCGGCCATGAGGACGCCCCACATGACCACCAGCCATGTCGGGGGGTGCAGCGAACCCCGGCTGGTGAGCGAGCCCATCACCAGGGAGGCCGAGTCGGCGCTGGTGATGAAGTAGGTCATCACCAGGACCATCGCGATGTACGAGGTCACCGTGCCGATCGGCAGCGCGTCCAGCATCGCGAAGAGCGAGGCCTCGGCGCCGTCCTTCACCGTGCCCGCGAGGTCGGCCGCGCCGGTGGCTTCGAGCCGGATCGCCGTGCCGCCCATGACGCAGAACCAGATGACGGTCGCACCGCTCGGCACGAGCAGCACCCCGACGAGGAACTCCCGGATCGTGCGGCCGCGCGAGATCCGGGCGATGAAGGTGCCGACGAACGGCGCCCAGGACAGCCACCACGCCCAGTAGAACACTGTCCAGGCGCCCAGCCACGCGCGGTCGGTGAAGGCGCCGGTCCGGCTCGCCATGGGCAGCAGATCGTGCAGATAGCCCCCGATCGACGCCGGGATCGTGTCCAGGACGTAGACGGTCGGACCGAGCAGGAAGACGAAGAGCATCAGCACCGCAGCCAGCACGATGTTGATGGTGGACAGCCACTTCACACCCTTGTGCAGACCCGAGAAGGCGGACAGGACGAAGGCCCCCGAGAGCGACGCGATGATGACGAGCTGGGCCGTCCGGGAGTTGGTGATGCCCGAGGTGATGTCGAGGCCCTCGGCGACCTGGAGCGCGCCGAGGCCCAGGCTGGTCGCGGTGCCGAAGACGGTCGCGAAGACGGCCAGCAGGTCGATGCACTTGCCGGCCGGCCCTTCGGCCCGCCGCGCGCCGATGAGCGGCACGAACGCGGAGGAGAGCCGGTTGCCGCGCTGCTTGCGGAAGCCCGCGTACGCCAGCGCGAGCCCTGCGATCCCGTAGATCGCCCAGGGGGTGAGCGTCCAGTGGAAGAAGGAGTACTCCAGAGCCGTGCGGGCGGCGTCGCCCGAGCCGGGCAGGGCGCCGGTCGCGGGCGGCGGGCTGAGGAAGTGGGTGAGCGGTTCGCCGACCCCGTAGAACATCAGGCCGATGCCCATCCCGGCGCTGAACATCATCGCGATCCAGGCCAGATTGGTGAACTCCGGCTCGGAGTCGTCGGCGCCCAGCCTGATCCGCCCGTACCGGCTGATCGCGAGGACCACGCACAGGACGAGGAAGGTGTCGGCGGCGACCACGAAGAGCCACGAGAAGTTGGACAGGACCCAGGCGAGCGCGGTCGACGAGGCGCCGTCGAAGGAGCTTTTGCCCAGGGCCGCCCACGCGACGGCCGCCACCACGGCCACCACCCCGATGGTGATCACGCTGCGGTCGGGGGAGGGGTCGAGGTCGTCGGGGTCACTGAGCGAATCGTCCGGCGGGGTGCCGGAGCCGGAATGATCGATCGAATCCATGCTCATGGCGCCCCACTATGGTGGTCTATGTGCCTATTTTCCGGGGTGGCGCGCCGCCCGTGGGCCCGGGCAGCTATGGGCAGGTGCGCGCCGGGCGGATAGGGTCTGAAGCGGCGCGACTGCCTGTTCGAAAGCAAGGGATAGCAAGGTGACGGACGGCGCAGTTTTGGAGACCGCCCGCGTACTCGTAGCGGCGGACAAGTTCAAAGGCTCACTCACGGCCGTGGAGGTCGCTGAGCGGGTGACGGCCGGGCTGCGGCGGGTCGTCCCGGATCTGCGGGTGGAGACCCTGCCGGTGGCCGACGGCGGCGACGGCACGGTGGCGGCCGCGGTGGCGGCCGGATTCGAGCGCCGTGAGGCGCGGGTCACCGGACCGCTCGGCACCCCGGTGACCGCGGCGTACGCGGTACGCGACGGCGTGGCCGTGGTCGAGATGGCGGAGGCCTCCGGGCTCCAGCACCTTCCCGACGGCGTCTTCGCGGCGACCACGGCGACCACGTACGGGTCCGGAGAGCTGCTGCTCGCCGCCCTGGACGCGGGCGCCCGGACCATCGTGTTCGGCGTGGGCGGCAGCGCGACGACCGACGGCGGCGCCGGCATGCTGGCCGCCCTGGGTGCTCGCTTCCTGGACGCCGCGGGTGAGCCCGTCGGCCCCGGCGGCGGCGCGCTCGCCGACCTCGCGACGGCCGACTTCTCGGGTCTGGACGCCCGCTTCAAGGACGTCGAGCTCGTCCTCGCCAGCGACGTGGACAACCCGCTGACGGGCCCGAAGGGCGCCCCGGCGATCTACGGTCCGCAGAAGGGCGCGTCGCCCGAGGACGTGGCGAGCCTGGACGCGGCCCTGGCCCACTACGCCAAGGTCCTGGAAGGCGTGCTCGGAGCGAAGGCCGCCGAGGCCGCGCTCGCCCCGGGCGCCGGCGCGGCCGGGGGCATCGGCTACGGCGCGCTGGTCGCGCTCGACGCCACGTTCCGGCCGGGCATCGAGGTGATGCTCGACGTGCTCGGCTTCGCGCCCGCGCTGGCCGGCGCCACCCTGGTCATCACCGGCGAGGGCTCGCTCGACGAGCAGACCCTGCACGGCAAGGCCCCGGCGGGCGTCGCCGCGGCGGCCCGCGCGGCGGGCATCGAGGTCGTCGCGGTCTGCGGCCGGCTGCTGCTCCAGCCCGGTCAGCTCGGCGAGGCGGGCATCCGTCGCGCCTACGCCCTCACCGACCTGGAACCCGACCCGGCCCGCTGCATGGCGAATGCGGGGCCGCTGCTCGAACGGGTCGCGCAGAACATCGCGAGCGACTTCCTTCGCTAGGGCCTGTCCGGCCCAACGCACCGCGGAGTAGCCCGCACTCTTCCGGCCCTTACGGCCCCCTCGCAACGGCGAGGGGGCCGTTCTGTTGTTCCCGTCCGGTGTTCCCGGCAGGGACGGCTCCGGTTCTGGTACGCGGAGGGGCAGCTCCAGCGCCCGAGGCACGTCGAGGTGCGCACCCCTGCCCCGTGTGAGACAATCGTGTCTCATTCGATACTGGAGTGTTCCATGACGTCGCCCCTCGATCCCCGGCGCTGGGTCGTCCTCGCGATCCTCTCCGGCAGCCTGCTGCTGATCGCGATGGACACCACGATCCTCAACGTGGCCTTCCCCTCGCTGGTGAGCGACCTTCAGCCCAGCTCCGTACAACAGCTGTGGATCATCGACGTGTACGCGCTCGCCCTCTCCGGCCTCCTCGTGACGGCCGGCGCGCTCGGCGACCGCTGGGGACGCAAGCGGCTGCTGCTCGCCGGCTTCTCGATCTTCGCGCTCGCCTCCTTGATGGCGGTCTTCGCGACCGCGGCCTGGCAGGTCATCGCCGCCCGTGCGCTGCTCGGCGTCGGCGGCGCGGCCATCATGCCGTCCACTCTGTCGATCCTGCGCGACGTCTTCACCGACGCCCGCGAACGCGCGCTCGCCTACGCCGTATGGGCCGCGGTCTTCGGCGGCGGCATGGCGCTCGGTCCGGTGGTCGGCGGGCTGCTCGTCGAGCAGAACGGCTGGCAGTCCGCATTCCTGATCAACGTGCCGGTCGCCCTGGTGATCATCGCCTTCGGCGCATGGATCCTGCCCGAGTCCCGACAGCCCCGCGAGGGCCGCTGGGACTGGTGGGGCGTCGGCCAGTCCGTGGTCGGCATGCTCGCCCTGGCCGGCGGGATCAAGCAGCTGGGCAAGGGCGGCCCGGCCGACCCGGTGGCCTGGGTGCTGCTCGCCGTGGCCGTGGTCGCGCTGACGGTCTTCGTCCGCCGCCAGCTGCGTCTGGTCCAGCCGCTCTTCCATGTGCGGCTCTTCACCAACCGTTCGTTCAGCATCGCTGCCGCCTCGATCTTCCTCGGGATGATCGCGCTCGGCTCGGCGCTGTTCCTGGTCACCCAGTGGTTCCAGTACGGCCAGGGCTACAGCCCGCTCGCGGCCGGTATCCGGCTGCTTCCGGCGCCGCTCGGCCTGGTCGTCACCTCCCTGGTGACACCCGTCCTGATGCACCGGCTGCCGATCCGGCACGTCATCGGCGGCGGACTCCTCCTGATGACTACGGGTCTCGCGCTGCCCTGGCTGTTCCAGCAGTCGGGACCGCTGGCCTACCCCGGGGTGGCCGTGGCGCTCGGCGTACTCGGCTGCGGCGTCGGCATCGCCACCACCGCCGCCTCCGTGACCCTGATGGCCTCCGCGCCCAAGGAGCACGTGAGTGGCGCGGCCGCGGTCGAGGAGACCTGCTACGAGCTGGGTGCGGCGATGGGCGTGGCCATCCTCGGCAGCGTCGCGGCGGCCCTGTACCGCGGGCATCTGCCGCAGCTCGGTCTGGACGGGGCCGCGACGTCGTCCGTACGCGACTCCGTCGGCGAGGCGGCCCACGTGGCGGCCGCGCTCGGCGGGCCGGCCGGGGCGCAGCTCCTCGAGAAGGCTTCGGTGGCGTTCACTGCGGGCATGACTCCGACGTTTCTGCTGGCTGCGGGGTTGCCGTTGGCGGCGGCGGTGCTTGCCTGGGCGCGGATTCCCAAGGGGTTGCGGCCGACGGAGGACGCGCACTGAGGGTGGGCTCGGCTTGCCCCCTGGGGCTCCGCCCCGGCGGGTTCGCCCGCCCTCCGCCCGTGCGGCTACTTGAGGGTGCGGCTCCCTGGGGCTGCGCCCCAGACCCCCTGAGGGGCTCCGCCCCTCGAACCCCGGCGGGGGCTCCGCCCCCTGCACCCCCGTTCGCGCCTGAAGGGCGCCCGCCCTCAAACTCCC